>DASREH010000074.1:0-12585 GCA_035652195.1 Candidatus Udaeobacter sp.
CCTTCAATGACTGCAGCGCCAGTTTGAGTTCCGGAGTAGTAGCAAGCGCGGACATGCGTGCGTAATAGATATCGTAATAATTGCGAAGCCGGTTTCGCTTCTCCAAATCAGTTCGTGCCGCCTGCGCGTACGCTTTAGCTGCCTGTACCTCCGGATCGTTCACGGTCCGATTCTTTAATTGTCGCCATTCCTTATGCACACGCAGTGCATCCGCCTGTGGCCCCAGCGACCTTGGCTTTGTAAACGTCTGATCGAGCTGCGATATATCGGGTAATTCCGGCCCGTTTGGAGGCTCAGGTGAGGGCGTTGGTTCGAGCGCCTTTTGTTGCTCATAAAGATCCACAGTCGGCGGAGCGGCCTCCTGAGCACGGAGCAGCGAAGCGCCGCAAAAAGCGGCTAGCAGTAGTAAGGCGCGAAGCTTCATTGCATTCTGACACCAATGTAGCGCACGATGGCGAGGATTCACGTTGGGGCGAGAACATTCAACTTCCCATCTGTCGGCATGGCCCTTATTGGACAGAAGATTGCTTGAAATTCAGCTAGTTCACGTCGGGGCGAGAGGATTTGAACCTCCGACCTCGTGGTCCCAAACCACGCGCTCTACCAAGCTAAGCTACGCCCCGTTTTCACTCTGAAGACGCTTCTAAAATCGTCTGTCTAAAATTCCAGTTTCCACGGGTCTGTTCACGGGCGATAATAAAATCCCAGAGACCGATAGAGACCCGAAAGGAAGCTTATTATGAATCGAAACCGTGAAAAGGAAAGATCGAAACCGGATTACGGAAAATTGGAGCGCGTTGGCGAATGCCTTTACCGCAATTCGCGAAACGGCATTTACTATTTTCAGGGGCAGATAAACGGCCAAAAATATACGCAATCCCTCAGCACGACCGTTCGCGCGACGGCGAACGCGGAACTGATCAAACGGCGCACGCTCCTGGGGCAGCTGAATTATGCGGCCGGAAAAATGACGCTCGAAGAATTGTGCGGGCGGTATCGAGAAACTTTCAAGCATCAGAAAACCGAAACCGTTAAGCAGAAGAATCGAGCTCTGAATCGGATTATCAATGATTGGCCGACAGGCCGGTCCACTGCGATCGGAAACATTCGACCGAGCGATTGCGACGTATGGCTGGCGAAATACGCTTTTGGTACACCGTCGCGGAACGGCTACATCTGGCTGCTCAAGGATGTTTTTGCAATGGCTCTGCGAGATCGTGCCATCAAAGAATCGCCAGCCCAGCACTTACGATCAAAGAAGCGCAGCGACCCGCTCCGGCTCACACCCAGCTTCGAGCAATTCGAGAAGATTGTCGCCTCTGTGCGCTCGCAAAAGTTCAACGGACACGGCTCCGGGGACAGCGCCGATTTTCTCGAAGCGCAGGGATTGCTCGGACTCGGACAAGCTGAGCTTTCGTCGCTGACGAGGCAGGATGTTGACTTGGAACGAAGCCAAATCCGCGTTCATCGTCGCAAGACCGGCGAGCGGTTCGTCATTCCGATCTATCCGCAGGCCCGCGCTTTGATCGAAAAGGCTTGCGAAGGAAAACGTCACAACCAAAAACTCTTCGCAATCGGGAACGCAAAGAAGGCTCTAGCCGCAGCGTGCAAGCGGCTGAAAATCCCTTCGTTTAGTCAGCGGTCGTTTCGCCGCATGTTTATCACACGCGCAATCGAACGAGGTGTTGACGTGAAGGTGATTGCCGAATGGCAGGGGCACAAGGATGGAGGCAAGCTAATCCTCGACACCTACTCTCACGTCCAACGACCGCACGCCCAAAGGATGGCGCTCCTGATGACGATAGAGGAGAAAGGCGGTGTAGCATGATCATTAAACCAGGGCGAGTCCCTGACATGGACAGGGCACACGTTGAGGATGTCATGCGAGCTATCGACAAGGGGAGATTGCACACCCGCCGTTGCCCAAAAGGTAATCAGTGGGACACGTTCATTTCCGAGTTTGACGAAGTGGATTGTTTTATCCTAGAGAATTGGCGCGTTGGCCTTACTCTCCGCGATAAACCTCCACGTAAAGCTGTCGAGTTAGTCCGAGCAGCTAAGGTTATCAGCATCTCTCCTGAGAACGACATAGCAGTCGATTGGTATAAAAAGCGACGTCACCGACTAGGTCTAAAACGGGGACGAAAATAAGTCTTACACCGTCCCCGGTCGTTTCTCTAAAACGCGCTTATTTAGGCGCATTATGAGAACCGAGACCGTGGGAGATTCGACAGACGCGACCGGCGTCGAAGCGTTTTGGCTCACCGCAGAGCAAACGCGATCACGATTGAACTGTAGCGATAGTATGCTGAAACGCCTTGATAAGATCGGGGCGTTAAGGCCGCGACCGTTCGGACGTGAAAGGCGATTCGTTACTGATGAGGTAAAGGCATTCGCCGCACTCGGTGTCGAGAAGCTGCTGGCTATCTCGGAAAAGCTAGCAGCACTCAGTCAAAGGAACAAGGCACGAGCAGCCAAAAGGAACGGCAAGGAGGCCAAATGAAGAAGGCCGGTCAGGTGTCCTATCCCAACCGGCCAAACTCTCTTATGGCCCACCACCACCGCCAAGTGGAAGCGAGAACCAAATATGAAATCAGATGAAGGCCTGCCATGAAGCGATCATCTAGAAGTAAAGATTCGACGGAACCGGGCGGAAAACTACCGGATTTTTTATCAGATAGGCGGGTGTCGATCTTTAAAAGCGCGACGAGCAAAACGCCTTCCAAGGTGGCTACTCTCGATGAAATTTTCCAGCAGATCGAATCTAAACGCCTTCCACTTCAAGACAAAATTCGCAAGCTACAAGAGCAGTGGATTCAAGCTAAGGCTGCGCATGGTGAGAAGTCCGACGAAGCCAAGACCATTTACCGGGAGAAACAGAAGCTGAAAGAGAAGTCATGGCTGCCTGCCTTTTCTCTCAGCGCATTGTTTAACGGGAAGCGAGCTAACGAAAACGTCTCGCAACATTCCGGAGCATTACAAATCGACATTGATCACCTTGAATCGGCGAGCGAGTGGAACCGGGTCTGTAAGGCGTTACAGAAATCTCCGTACATCTGGAAGATTTGGCGCTCCATATCGGGTGACGGTATTAAGGCTGCGCTTCTAGTCCCTCGTTCTACGGAACAGCACCGCGACGCTTTCCGGGCAGCGGCCTCGCATGTTTACGAGCTAACCGGGAAACAAATAGACGAAGCATGTAAAGACCCTGCCCGAATTTGTTTCTTTAGCCATAGCAAGGTTTGGACAAATCCAGAAGCCTTCCCGATTGAACCTATTGCTGGTCGTAATGGCTCGACGCCCCTCGTCACAGGACACCCAACCTCTGACCGTGATCCACTAAAGGAGAAGGTGCGCGAGATAGCGGAGAGCGTCGTGGGGCTGCTCGGAGAGTGGCAGACGGACGAACGCGGGCGGGTGTTTGCGTACTGCCGGTGCCCGGATACATCCCGCGAGCACCATAACGAGGCAACGCCCAACACGCGTGTTTATCTGAACCCAGGCTCAGTGCCCCGAATCGAGTGCCGACATGGCGAATGCGCTCCGATCGTGAAGAAGCGTAACGAGGTGCTGCGGAGGGAGTGGTTGTCGCAAAATAATGTCCAAGTCCTGCCGGCAATCGAGAACGCAAACGCTTTTATCAACACAGAGATCGACCTGCCCCCAGACGTTATCGAAGGATTGCTACATCGTGATGGGAAGATGGTAGCGGGTGGTGGTTCCAAGAGCTTCAAGACTTGGCTACAACAGGACTTAGCCGTAAGCGTTGCGACGGGGATCCCATGGTTGGGCTTTCCGACAAAGGCCGGACGTGTCCTGTGCTTGAACCTGGAACTTTCAGGCGCGTTCTATCGCTGGCGCATTCAGCAAATTTGCCGGGCGAAGGGGGTTATGTCGGCGGAGTTATTGGACGTCTGGAATTTGCGTGGCTACGCGATGGATGTCGAATCGTTCATCCCAAAAATCATCGAACGCATCGAAACGACTGGCCATGAGTATTCGCTCATTGATCTCGACCCAATCTACAAGCTGTTAGGAAGGCGGGACGAGAACAAGGCCGGGGACATCGCTGCGGTCATGAATGCTATTGAACGTCTCACCGTCCAGTCAAAGGCCGCTGTTCTTTTCGGAGCACATTACTCGAAAGGGAATCAGGCCGACAAAGAATCCATCGACCGAATCGGCGGCAGTGGCGTGTTTGCCCGCGACCCGGACACGATCATGAATTTCACACGGCATAAGATTGATGATGCTTACACGGTTGAGAGCGTTTTGCGTAATCATCCGCCGATTGCTGATTTCTGCGTGCGGTGGCAATTCCCGTTAATGGTTCGGGATGATTCGCTTGATCCTAGTGACTTGAAACGGGCGAAGGGTGGAGCACCTCGCAAGGTTTCTGATCAGAAGCTAATCGCCCTGTTAGAACCGCAACCACTAAGACCTACCGTCTGGCAGGAGAAGTCCGGCCTAGCCTCATCGACCTTCTACGACCGGGTTGAACAATTGAAGGCTGCCGGGCGCATTATGAAGAATGAAAACGGGGAATGGTATGTTCCGTTTTAACGCCCTTCTCAACACTTACTCCGGTATTATCCGGGAATTGCTTTCCGGAGTTTCCGGAGCTTACCCCTCGGTTACTCCGGTAACCACCCCCTATTTAGGGGTTACCGGAGCCGGAGTAAGCGGGGAGTCCGGAGCAGGCGTTCTCGGGAAGTCTATTTTTGGGGGTTTCCGGAGTAAATCGCGGTTTAAACACGGGGTAGGTTCTCTTCTGACCCAATGTGAGGTGCGGGTCGCTGAGCTCGTTCAAAAAAAATCTAAACAATGCAACTGAAAACTGACTTACAAAAAAAGTATCCAATCGGACAGATTAGAAGGTGTTTGCGATGTGGAAAAGCATTCACCGTTCATTATGAGCGGCACAAATATTGTAGCCAGCAGTGCGGTGCTCACGCTCCAAAAATTAGAATTCCGAGGGAACCACGACAATGCGAGGGCTGCGGAGAGTTCTTCGTCGTTCCTGCCAATAGCGGACAGAAATACTGCAAGCGTGCTTGTTGGGTAAAAATTCAGTGTATGAATTCCATGTTAAAATACTTATGAAAAGACGTAAGCACTACAAGTCCCCAAAATCACGGGGTAACAATCGCCGATCTGGCCGGCACCTAACAACTGGCAGCATCAGCTTTCAGCGCAAGGTGATTGCTCTTCGATCATTGACCAGAATCTGGAACCTTTCACAAACCCGCCAACAACACAACCTACCGCGACTGGGCGCTGCGGCTGATCATTGCGCTAGGTCGTACACGCACAACGGGAGGCCAGTTTACTATTAACATGAAGACAAAGATTCGATTGTGGAGTTGGTCGTGTTTTACCAAGTTGTTTCCAAAGGCAGCAACTCGCTGGACAAAGAAACGCCTCATCAAGCATGCCGACCGTTTCATTTGTATGTATGAGCAGGCGTTAGACGTAGCGCATCACGAGGACAATCGGGCGCGTTTACAGTGGCTCCGGGGCGTTGCCCAGACGCACTATGCCGGGCTGTCCAATTACATTGATCTATTTGAGCCAGGGGAGCTAGACATGGCCATCTTGGAGCGGTGCCAGTATTTCCGGGACACCTTTGAAGTTATCGGGGCTCGGTTGGAAAATGAAGGTGGTGAGGAGTGGAAAGAATAACTGGTGAAAAAACAGGATAGACTTCGCTTTGCCTTTCGCCGATTGTCCTTGTAGCAACTGAAACATGGGAGCGGGTGAAACGGTTCCCGCCAAAGCTGGGAACGGCGAGTAGCAGACGTTGCGAGCAGTTACTAAATGAAGCGCGTTAGGAATAGCGCGTGACGCTGAGTTAGGAATAACCCGGCTGGCATGAGGAAATGGCGAGCGTGAAGCGAGCATTGGCTCGTGGAACAACCATTAGTTCAAACTTGTGTCAGTGTATGAAAACTTGGTATCGGATTCGGAACCGTTCTAACGGCGGGGGGAAGGAGATTACCATTGATCTCATGGCTGAGATCGGCGGTTGGGGAATTTCCGCTCAGGCGTTTCGTGACGAGTTGAAGATGCTCGGAGAGAATGAGCCACTCCACGTCCACATTAACTCAGATGGCGGCGACGTCATTGACGGCAATGAAATCTACAACGCCCTACTTGAGCACAAAGGCCCAGTCCGGGTTTCGGTCGGAGCGTTAGCCGCAAGCATCGCTTCAGTCATAGCTATGGCCGGGGATGAAATCTCGATTGCCGAGAATGGCATGCTGATGATTCATGATCCTTGGACGTTGTTAGTTGGGGACGCTAAAGAATTGCGAAAGGTGGCTAACACCTTGGATGATTTCAAAGCGGGAATCATTAAGGCGTACCAACGCCAAACGAACCTTGGCGCAGCCGAACTTGCGGCACTTATGTCTGAAGAGACTTGGATGACCGCAGAGGAGGCTAAGACGTTGGGCTTTGTGGATTCTATTATCGAAGCGCCAGCATCCAAGTCGGACACCGCACAGGCGAAGAACTTCAATTTGGGCAGATTCAAAAATTCTGCCGCATTCAGTAGGAGTAAAAAAATTATGACGAAGGAAGAATTATTAAGAAACAAGGCGGCAGGCAATAGCGATGATCCGCCTAATGACGAACTGAAAGCTAAGGCCGACGAATTATTCAAGGCCGAACGCAGCCGGATTAACGAGATTCAAGCGATTGTCGATGCCGTTAAGCAACGCGACAAACTCGACTTCTCGAACGAAGCAAAGAAAGCAATCAGTGATGGTATCAGTGCGGATGAGTTTTCCAAAGCACTGATTAAATCAGACCGATTCAAGTCACAAGTTATCATCGGTTCTGGCAACCAACCCGTGGAAGGCGGTGAAGGGCAGACCCTGGGCGATATTTTCGCTCGCAGTCCAGCGTTCCAAGCGTTGAAGGCGCGTGGTTCTCTCGCGAAAGGACAAACGGTTAGCATTGACGTTCCGAGAAACATCCTGAGTTTCCGGCCGCAAGGTGCAGCTGTAACCAGTTCGGGTCTCACAGCCATCGAACACCTTCCCGGAGTCCCCGGCTACTTAGCTTTGCAGAGTCCCAAGGTAGCGGACATTGTTGGGCAGTTCGCAACGAATGGTACAACGGTTCGCTATATTAAGGAAACAGGGTTCACCAACACGGTGGTAACCGTAGCTGAAGGTGCTGCGAAGCCTGAGCAGGCGTTCGCGCTCGCCGAAGTGGATGCGCCGGTGCGTAAATTGGCGTGCTGGACGAAAATGTCTGACGAACTGATTCAGGATTATGAGCGGGTTGTCGGGTTCATTAACCAAAAGGTGCAAGGCGCAATCCTCATTGCCCTAGATGACCAAATCCTGAACGGCAACGGCACAGGAACAAACCTGACCGGCATTCTCAACACTGCTGGAATCCAGACCCAAGCGAAGGGCGCCGACACGAACCTAGACGCAATCCATAAGGCGTTAACCAAGATTCGCGCCACAGGGTTCTTTGAGCCTGATGCGATCGTGATTAATCCGAACGACTGGCAGTTGCTCCGGTTAGCGAAGGATGCCAACGGGCAATACTTTGCTGGTGGTCCAATCTTTGGCCCATATGGTCAAGGGGCATTCGTTCCGCAACCTACGGTGTGGGGCAAACCGGCCATCATCACAACCGCGATTGCTGCTGGAACAATTCTTGCAGGTGCGTTCCAAATTGGAGCCGAATTGTTCATGCGCCAAGCATTGACGTTGGATATGACTAACTCCGACCAGGATGACTTCATTAAGAACCTTCTCACCCTCCGAGCGGAACTGCGCGCAGCCTTGGCGGTTCCTCATCCGGTGGCCTTCTGCCAAGTGACAGGCGTTTCGTAAACAAGATGTGGTAAAAGCGTCGTAGCGGGTTGCTTCCTGAGATATGTCCCTGCTTTGCCCGTTACGACGCCTACCCTTTAAACCTTCAATGACCCACCACCACCGCCATGAACCAAGAACAAGAGTGTGCTTCTCGTGCGTATGAGACCCGCGCATTGACCAAGGCGACCGAACGTCTCTTAAAGCTGCTGGACGAATTTAGTTTGCTCCCGGTCGGAGCGTTCGATTCCCGTTTTCGTTGGCGTCTCGTTTCGCAGCCGGACGAAAAGCGCGTGATCCTGTGCGTCGATTGGGAGTAACGATTTCCCGAGGGTAAAGATACTGGGCGCATGAAAAAGTGCGGAAATTCCCAATCCTCGCACGCGCAAATAGGCGAATTAACGCGCTCCAAAGACGTTTTTCCGTATTTTTAAGCGCCCCGGTATCTTTTACCCTCCCGGCATGCCCTTTACACGAGCAGACCAATCAGCGTTGCGTTGACATTGGTCTTCACGATGTTCGCTTGCTCCGGAACGAGTAGTTCTGAATTAGCGATCGCAAACACAAGATAATCGAGGATCGCGACTACTTTCGGATCGGACGCGTGCTCCAAAAACTCACGATAAAACGGATGCTCGCGGTTGTATGTAACCGTGATCGTGCGGCCCTCCTGTTTTACCAAGTAAAACGGGCTTTGTTCACCGTAGTCTCCTTCGTCGAACGCGACTTTCAAACCAGAGATCGTTCGAAGATGGGTTACGTGGGGCGTTCGGGGTTTTTCGCCATCGCCGTTGCGATGGGTTCCTTTGCCGTTACGCGGTGTTCGTCTTTCGATTAATGCTTTTGGCTTTGGAATCAGCGATGCGCGACGCGTAATGTTCGCTTCTGCGGCGGAGTGATCAATCTGACCTTTTTCCGCATTTGCACGCGCACGGCCTTCTCGCCCTGACTCAGTTATCAAGGCTTGAGTGGCTTGGCGTAATTTGTCGAGGAAGCTTTGCGACGGATGGATCGTCATCTTCTTCACGTCTGTGTGAAAGTGAGCGTCCAATGATCCATCGAACGAAAGCTCCGCCCGAAAGTGCGAATAGTCCGGATGCTTTTTGTAAAAGTCGAACGTGTGCGCTTCCATAATTTCACGATTGTTGCGAACGATATAGAAGCCAGAGTTCTGAGGGATAATTCCCGCTGACTTGTTCCCGGCTGCACCCAAGTCTGGCAGATCGACAACGCGTACGATCGCGCTGCCTTTGCCATCAACGGGAATTTCGGTATCGAGCACAAGTTTTGTAGTAGGGTCGCTAAGCATCAAAGGATCAATCGGCTCAACTGGTTTACCGTTGACCGTGATCGTCACGCCGCTTTTCAGGAATTTGCGAAATACCTGACCGATTCTTGACCGCAACGTATTTGCAAACATCGTCGCGTTCCGATTACTGATTCGGTCAGTCTTCGAAAGCCTTACTCGTGTGCCTTTCGGCCTGGTGAATGATGCGGCATGTTCTTTCCCTGCGGGCCCGATCCATTTGATAAACCGGTTCTCGGCCGCGATTTGTTCGAGATCGAAACCGCCGTGAACCAGCGGCCCATCAGCTTCTTTACTCAACACCTCTACGCGCTGTGACAGTCCGATCGACGCGGTCACTAAACCCATTCCGAACTTTCCAAGATCGGTGGACTCGCGTTCCGTGTCGGAGCCGAGACGAAGCGCTTCGCTGAGCGTCTCTTCGTCCATTCCCACACCGTCATCGTCGATGGTTATGATTATGTCGCCTTTGTGCTCGCTGATTTCGATGTCGATCTTCGTTGCATGGGCATCAATGCAGTTGTCGTTGATGTCGAGGACAGATGCATAGCTGTCATATCCCAGTTCGCGAAGCGCCTCCATCGTTCTGCGGGCGTTAGGCGGATTTTCCAGCAAGCGGCTGGATTTTGCAGAGCGTGGCTCTGCACCTTCAATTGCAGTTGTCATTGTATTTTCCTGCCTTCGATGGCCGAAGCTACCAAAGGTCTTTGTTAGTGTTTATTTGCTCTTCCAGCCACCACGGCTGAATGAACGTTGATTAACTAAACACAGATTCATGCAGCTGTCAAAAATCTCGCGGTCTGCGGGACGCGACGCTCTTAGAATTTATGTTGCTGCATTTCGAGCCGAGTATTAAAACCGTCGATCGTGCCGAAAACCAAGAAGAAAACATCCAAAAAGAAGCCCGCCAAGCGCAAGCAGGTCCAGCCTGACGATAAACTCGCTGCCATTGTGGGGTCGCAGCCGCTACCACGCTCCGAGCTAACCAAAAAGCTTTGGAGCTATATTAAGAAACACGGTGCTCGGGACAAAAAGAAGAGAACGATGACCGAGGCTCGACTGAGCCAACTCCTCAGCAAGAGCGACTTAACCAAAATAGTCTCCGCCCACACCGACAGCCCTGGGCCAGGACGCCATCGAAGTAGCAGATGACCTTAAAAGAGGCTCGTGACAATTATGACAGGCGCTCGACAAAACTGAGCGATGTAGTCCGACAACTTAACTTTGCAGGAATCGCTGTGATTTGGCTGTTTCGAACCGGGGAAAAGACAGGCGGCATTCCATACAGCAATTGTTTACTATGGCCTCTAGGTCTTTTGATCTGCTCTGCGACTTTTGATCTGTTTCATTACGCCTATGCTTCGTTAGCGTGGGGAATCTTTCATCGGCGAGAAGAGAAGAAACTGAAAGACGACCCCCAGCGCGCGACGGTCGAAATTCATGCGCCTGACGCGATTAATTGGCCGACATTATTTTTTTTCTGGGGAAAAACCGTTTTTACTGTGGCCGCTTACTGCTTCCTAATTGCGTATATTGCTCAATTTTTGTCACGCGCCCGATAAATAATTCACGGGTCTCTTCACGGGTGCGCAACCCAGTTCTCGAATAATCTCGACGGGTCTCAACGATGGTAAATCCGGCCTTCGCTCTAGGTGTTCGCTTTTCCCAAACCACGCGCTCTACCAAGCTAAGCTACGCCCCGAAACTGTCATTAGCGGATGTTTTACAACGATTTGCAACGCCGACAAAACGCCGTTTGAGTCATTTCAACGAATCCAGCGTATCTCTAGTTCGCTGGAAAACAAAAGCAAGTGGCACAAAGTCAAATCGGGTTAATTCGCGACGCGATCGCCGGCCGTTCCGAACCGAATGGGATAAACGCCGAACGGTTTCTGCAACATCGTTGGTTTTATAGGGCGAATAGCTCCAGCTTTTACAGGGTCGGATTAGACCAGATCGGGGAATTTTTCCTGCGCCCACATGGCAACCGAGCGGCGGTTGACTTTCCCGCGGTTATTTTTTGGGATCGAATCGACAAATCGAACGGCAGAAGGACATTTGTAATCCACAAGGTACTCTCTGCAGTGGGCGATTAGATCCGGTGCGGCGAGCTCTGTGCCAGACTTCAATACCACAACAGAAATTATTTTTTCTCCTTGAACCGGATCTGGAATGCCGAAGGTAACGGATTCAGTGACGGCGTCGTGCTTGCCGATGACTCCGTCCACCTCGTTAGGATAAATATTTCGCCCGGCTCGAATAATTATTTCTTTGCTTCGCCCCTCGAGATAAAGATTGCCGTGAGCGTCCAGCTGTCCCAAATCGCCGGTGTGGAACCAGCCTCCCTGAATCGCCTCCTCAGTAAGATCAGGTCGCCTGAAGTATCCTAACATCAGACAACCCCGCAGGCATACCTCCCCGGAATCTGATATTTTAATCTCGCACGCCAGAGGCTTACCGACCGAGCCTTTGCCTCTCTCCGGGTTGTCTAACGACTCAATCGCAACCAAAGTTGCTTCGGTCATACCGTACAGGTGCAAGATAGGCACACCGTACTTTTTTTCGAAACGCTTGATCGCATCTACAGATAACGGCGCTCCAGAGCAGATGACAAACCGGCATTGAGAGACCTCCGGAACTTCAATGTGGAGCAGAATACGAAGGATAGCCGGAACGACGCTGAATGAATTGATTTGGTACCTTCGAATCAGAGTTCCTAGCTGAGACAACATCATCGAATCAAACGGGAAGCACAGGGCTAGTGTCCCGCCGCAATAGAGAGATGGAAAAGCGTCTACCACCCAGGTCGCAATGAAGCTTAAGGGCAGTAAGCACAAGATGCGGTGACTCGAATCCGCGTGAACGCGTTTCTGCCACGCGTCGGTTTTCGCCAAAATGGTGCTATGAGCATGAACAACCCCTTTGGGGTTTCCGGTCGTTCCGGAAGTGTAAAACAGCATCAATGGTAAATCAGAATCCTGGATGTGAGAAACCGGGCTGTCATCGACCTCTTCCAAAGCTTGTTCAAGACTTAGATCTCCGGCCTCCTTTGGATTTCCCACCACAATCTTCAAGCCGGTGTTCTTCAGCGATTTGTACTTGCCACTAACAGCACAGGTCATGACCACAACCTTGGGCTCGCAATGACTGATCAAATTGGTTAATTCGAGTTCCTTGAGCGCGATGTCGAACGGAACCACGACAGCACCGATTTTCGCGATCCCGAAGAAAAGGTAGAAATATTCAAGTACGTTCGGCAGTAAGAGCACAACTCGATCTCCCGGGCTGACTCCACGGCTTCGCAAGAGGTTGGCCACTCGATCAGCCAGCCGATTCAATTCAGAATAAGAAAACGAGCGGCCCGTTTCGGATTCAATCAGGCAAACTTTGGAAGGTTGAAGGTTTGCCTGATGGGTCAGGATGTCCGCAACATTTTTCATTCAC
>DASREH010000075.1:0-19647 GCA_035652195.1 Candidatus Udaeobacter sp.
CGCTTTTCCTCAACGCGCACCTCTTCGCGCACGCGCCGCCCCTCTTGGTCTAGGCTATACAAGTAGCCTCGCTTTCGCGGAGTTTTAGAGATCTCACTTCGGCTGCGGCGCGAGCAGTTGTAAGGCGGTCACCGCGGCGACCGCCCAAAGCCAAGACAGACCCTGCGTTCATCGCGGAGAACGCCCTTATAAACATCCCAACTTGAAAAATCCATTTCTCACAAATTTCGATGAAGAAAGTTTTAACCGCAGCAGTCATGCTGCTTTCCAGGGCGAGCATTGCGATTGCGCAAAATCCCGCCCCAATATCCGGCAGCCCGTCCCCAGGCGTAGCTGAAACAGAACGCGTTGTTGTGAGCGGCGGCGCAATTGAGCAGAGCGAGAGCGACAAAGCTCAATCAGTCACGATTCTTAGCGAAGATAATTTGAAGTTGCAAACAGCGCCGACGTTGGGCGACACGCTGGCGACACAACCCGGTGTCGCTGGGAGCGATTTCACTGCCGGCGCGAGTCGTCCCGTCATTCGCGGCCAGGCGGACAATCGCGTTCGCGTTCTAAATAACGGCACCGAGGTATTCGATGTCTCGAATATTAGCCCGGATCACGCTCCAAGCGTGAGCACATTACTCAGCCAAAGCATCGAAGTAGTGCGTGGACCGGCAACGATCCTGTTTGGCTCGGGCGCCATTGGTGGCGTTGTGAACGTGACCGACAATTTGATTCCGGTGGAACGACCAGCCGAAGGGCTCAGTGGCGAGGTCGACGGGCGTTTCGATAGCGCCGATCTGGAAAGAGGTGGCGCCATGGGCCTGACGCTTTCGCCCTTCCAACATTTCGTGATCCATGCGGAAGGATCTCTCCTGCGCACCGACGACCGGAGCATTCCCGGTTTCGCTCTCGATCAGCGCATTCGCGCAGAGCTCACAACCGAACAACGGCACGACAACGGCTTCGGTGGAAATCCATTTGGCGAAGTGCCGAATACATTCGTAAAAACAAAAGATTTTGGCATTGGCGCTTCGTACGTGTGGGACAAAGGCTATGTCGGCGCCTCGTACAACCGCTATCTGTCAGAATACGGTGTGCCCGACGATCCGGAGGTAGATGCGCCTGGTGTTCCACCGGAACGAGTTCATCTCAATGTCCGCAAGGATCAGTACAATGTGCGCAGCTCCGTTGTCGACCCGTTTTCGGGGTTCTCAGTCGCCAACCTGAAGTTTGTTTACACCGATTATAAGCACGACGAGATCGATAACGACACGGTCGGCGCGACGTTTAAGACTCGGGGTGTCGATTCGCGCATCGAACTGGTGCACCAACCAGTCGGCCCGTTTGAAGGTTCGATCGGCTCTCAGGTATTTTACAAGGAGCTCTCAGTCCTGGGTGAGGAAGCTTTTTTGCAGCCGAACCAAACTCTGGCAGTCGCCGGCTTTATTTTTGAGGAAGTGAAACTAGCTCCAGTTAGACTTCAATTCGGTGCACGCATTGAGCATGATTCGCTCAGCATCGATTCCAGTAATCCGGAGCTGACTTCGCTCACATCGCCTAATCAGAAGAACCAGGATTTCCTGCCCGTTAGTAGCGCAGCGGGCGCGATCTATGATTTCGCCAAGGATTGGCAGCTGACGCTCAACCTTGCATATTCGCAACGCGCGCCAACATCAGAGGAACTTTTCGCCCGTGGTCCGCACGACGCCACGTTTCAATTCATCATCGGCGACCCAAATCTCGACGTGGAAATAAACCGCACCGTGGATCTTAGCCTTCGAAGAACCGCCGGACGTGTTACAGGTTTCGTCAGCGGTTTTTATACAAGTTACGAAGGATTCATCGATTTCAACCCAACCGGTGAGTTTGAAGACGATTTGCGGGTTTTCATTTACACTCCGAAAAACGGGACATTCTACGGGGGCGAAGGTCGCGTCGATTTTCACCTGCTGCCCCTTGAACTGACAACAACAAGCGAATCGGCCGATTCAAAATCGGTTAAGGACCTAATCATGGGAGGGCAAGAAACTACGCAGAAAAATCCGAACGATCTTTATTTGCGCCTGCAAGCCGACTATGTCCATGCGGAAGACAGCAACGGCGAACCCTTGCCACGTATTACACCTTTCCGTTACGGCATCTCTCTCAATTATGAGAGCGAACATTGGAACGTCAGCATTGAAGGCTGGCGGGTAGACGCTCAGACTCGCGTCGCTGATTTCGAAACTCCGACGCCAGGCTATACGTTTTTGAATGCGAGCGTCGGTTACAAGTTTCAATTGGGCCGCACGTACAATTACGTTTATGCGCGCGGCACAAACTTGTTAGATGCCGAAGCTCGAGATCACCTTTCGTTTTTAAAAGAAGTGCTGCCGCTACCTGGACGCGGCGTGGTCGTAGGCCTGCGCACCACGTTCTGATTGTTGCTGGCGGCAGTGTCGCCGGCGTCTAAATGAGATTGCCGCAGACGCGTGTGATCGTGATAATCTGGCTATCTTCGATTCAAATGCCTACCATTGATTATTTCCCTGACCTTCGGCGGCGTTCCGTTTCGAAATTTTGGTACCGCCAATGGCAGAGGCGAATAATCGAGGCGCAACATTGCCGCGAACATCGCGCTGCGGCAGGGTGCTGAATGGTTAGTGCACTCTGGCAGGTCCTCGCAGCTTACGTGTTTGCCCTCGCGGGCGGAGCGATTAGTACTTCATTGCGCCTGGAACACAGGCCGCTTTGCGCGTTGATCAGTTTCGCGGCTGGAACCCTCTTGGGTGTCACACTGTTTGCGATTTTCCCCGAAAGCTGGAGAGACACTGGCGCGTGGCCGCTCGTTGCGGCAGCACTTAGCGGATATGTGCTGTTTTTTTTGATCAGTAAATATCTCCACCACGTTTGCCCTGCTTGCGCCGCAAGCCATTTCGACGCCGACGCCACGCGACATTTTAGCGAAATCGCCACTGCGTTGATCGTTGCATTGGCGATTCACAGCACGACAGACGGTCTGGCATTGGGAATTCAACAGGACGCCGCTTCAATGAACGCGACGAAATGGTCGCTCTTCTCTGCGCTATGCATCCACAAGGTTCCTGAAGGTTTGGCGCTCGGCAGCCTTTTGATCGGCGCAGGATTCCGACGCTCTACGGCGCTTGGTTATGTGGCTGCAGTGGAAGCAACTACACTACTCGGCGGTGTAATTGGCATGGTATGGTTTGGCCAGGCTTCTACTTTTTGGATCGGCTTAATCATGGCACACGTCGGCGGTGGATTCCTGTACCTGGCTACGCATGCCGTCATTGGGGAAATGCTGAGGCACGGGAAACGGCTGGTTTTGACAAGTTTTTCCATAGGAGTGGCGTTGATCGCGCTCCTCAATCTGGGGCTTAGGATGTTCTAGGCGTCCAGAGAACATTGTGGCAATCGCCTGATGTTCTAGTTTCCAATGTCGCCCCGGCGACGAGGACCGCACCATGCATTCTTTTCGTTATCGGAATGGTCATCTTTACTGCGAGGACGTGGATCTTCTGCGCGCGGCGGACCAACTTGGTACGCCCACCTACGTCTACAGCGCGCAAACGATTCTCGATCACTATGCCCGCCTGCATGCTGCGCTGGAGCCGCTGGATCATCTGATCTGTTACGCCGTCAAGGCAAACTCGAATCGCGCCATCCTAAAGCTGCTGGCAGATACGGGTGCAGGCTTCGACATTGTTTCTGGCGGGGAACTGTACCGTGTACTCGCGGCGGGTGGCGAGCCAGCCAAATGCACCTTCGCAGGAGTCGGCAAGTCGCCGGAAGAAATTAAGTACGCGCTGGAGCAAGGTGTTTACAGCTTCAATGTCGAGAGTGAAGCTGAGCTCGACCAGATCGACTCCATCGCACGTGAAAAAACGACACGGGCGGCGATCGCATTGCGTGTAAATCCCAATGTCGATCCGCACACGCATGAATATATCTCCACTGGGTTACACGAGAATAAGTTCGGTATCGCATTGGATCGCGTCGGCGCAATTTACGAACAGGCGGGAAAAATGCGCAATATCGACATTGTTGGGATCCAAATGCACATCGGTTCGCAAATCGCGGAAGCTAAGCCCTTCGCATGCGCGATTGAAAAAATGACGCCGATCGTGCGCGAGCTGAAATCAAAGTACGGACTCAAGTTTCTAAGCATCGGCGGGGGCATGGGAATCATTTATCAGCGTGCACTCGAGAGCGGATCAGGAAAATGGTGGCGCGAACACGGCAACGAATCGTTCGCGTTCAGTGTTCGGGATTATGCTGCGGCAATCGTTCCGCCTCTGCGTGATCTGGGCCTTCGCATACTGATCGAGCCCGGGCGCTTTCTTGTCGGCAACGCCGGCGTGTTGCTGACACGTGTCCGCTACATTAAAACAACAGCCGCGAAAAAGTTCGGAATCGTCGACGCGGGTATGAACGACCTGATTCGACCTGCGCTATACCAAAGTTATCACGAGATCGTGCCCATTACTGAACCAGGCAACGGTAAAAGCGTCGAGACGATTGACGTTGTCGGACCGGTATGCGAGTCAGGCGATTTTTTTGCACAAGGCCGACAGATGCCGGAACTCCATGAAGGCGACCTACTTGCGATTATGAGCGCCGGCGCGTACGGGTTCGTCATGGCCTCCAATTACAATTCGCGTCCGTTACCAGCAGAGGCGCTCGTTCGAGGCGATGGGGTTGGACTAATACGTAGGCGCCAAACCTGGGCCGATCTGGTGCGGGAGGAGATGGATCCCGAATGGGTGTAGATGGCCCCGTCTGTCATGCGGCAGGCTCAGCCTCCGTGGCGACGGGCGCACTTGCTTAATTTGGCCTGTCGCATAAATAGTCCCCTGCTTTCGATGATAAAACGTCTCTTGCTCGTTTCGTGCTTGTCCCTGCTGGCGCTTGGCGCACAAGCGGCCGCGCCGGTATCAGGCGAATACATCATTCTCGTTGGCGGACCATCCATGTATCAATGGGAAAAGTACAAGACATATCCGCATGACCATTGGTGGGCTAATTTTGTCAGGGCTGCGCGCCTTAGAACCGAACAATTACGAAACGAACTGGGTCCGGATGCGAAGATCACCTGGCTCGTTTACAAGCAGGGTTATGTAGATCGGTCGAAACAGGAACACCAGGACCTGGTCAGCCTGATCGGTACTGTGCGTGACAAATTCAACATCAATCTTATCTGGTTTGGTCCCGGCGAAGCGGTGATTAATTATCTCAATAACGGCGAGCCGCGAGATCAGGTAAAGGTCATCGGCTTTGAATATTTCGGGCATTCGAACCGGGCATGTTTCATGTTCGACTACAGCAACAATATTGAAAGCGCCTGTAAGTCGTGGCTGCACGAGAACGATTTGACCAAAATAGATCGACGCGTGTTCGCGCGCCACGCTTTTGCGAAAAGCTGGGGTTGCCATACCGGCGAGGAGATGTCCAAAAAATGGTTCGCTGCTACGGGCGTGCGCATGATCGGCGCGATTGGCAAAACCCAGTTCATGATGGAAGAGCTGCCAATACTCATTTCCGACGGTGGGAAATGGGTTAACTAGATTTCGGTTTTGGATTTAACATCGCCAGCCGGCGATGAACTTCGATCGATTATCGCTCTTGTATCTTATCAGTCATTAATTTGACCTCAGACTGCCGCTTCAGAAGTGAGGACTTCGTAACGGTCGGACTGGTTTTCAGCCAAGATTTAGATCGACATAAGAGAGGCGTTTTGCGATGAACCTTTCGGGGTCAACGGGCATTAATAAGAACTTGTACCCGAAAGAGATTATGGACTGGAAAAAATTCTCTATCGCATTCTTTGCCGCGTTCGGTTTCATCTTCGTCTTTGGATTCATTTGGTACGGCACGCTTATGGAAGGCGCGCACCAGGAAGTCCCAACTCTTTTTCGACCCAAACCCGATTTTCCGTGGCTGATTCTGGGTCATATCGTGATGGCATTTTTCCTTACATTGGTCTGTGCGAAATTTGTACCGGCAGGCGGTGCAGGTATAACTGCACTGCTCGGCCTCTTCGTTGCATTGATCTACGTGGGAGCGCATCTGATCACGTTCGCCGTGCAACCAATCACCGGTAAAATCCTGTGGGGTTGGAACGTCGGCGCTTTGATTCAATTCGCAGTTGCCGGAGCGATCATCGGTGTGGTCTATAAAGCCGGCTCGCCGGACAAGAGACCGGTTGCGAATTCATGAAGCGATTCACGATCGCGTTTTTCGCCGCATTCATCTTCATCGTCCTTTGGGGATGGTTTTTTAACGGCGTTTTGCTGAAAGATGCATCTGCTGAAGTTCAAAGTCTCTTCCGGCCCCGCCAGGAGATCATGAGTCTGTTTTATTGGATTATCATCGGCCAGGCAGGCTTGGCTCTCGCCTTGGTGATGATCTACGCCAGTGGATTCAGCACCGGAGGAATCGCTGCCGGTGTTCGCCTTGGAATCATGTTGGAGATTCTGGCAGCCGGTGCGCGCTGCGCGATTTACGCGACGCAACCGTTCCCTGCAAAACTGCTTGTATTCATCAGCATTGGCGGGTTCATCGAAATGATCGTGACCGGCATTATCGTCGGCGCTGTGTACAGGTCACAAACCGCGCGAACGACGTAGCCGGGCCGATTTCGTTCACGTCGAATCCGACATTGGATGTTGCGCCTTGTAGCGAAGCTCGAGCGCAACACCCCCCAGTGAGCACTTGCCAGTGAATCCTTTGGAGCTAAACGTTGGCCTCCATGCAAAGTCCCTCAGAAACTCCAGCAGCGCTCGGCTATCGGATGCCCGCCGAATGGGAAGAACACGCTGCAACCTGGCTTTCATGGCCTCGCCGCGAAGGAATCAGTTTCCCGGATTCATTTGATCGAGTCATGCCGACGTTACGAGCGATGGTAGAGGCGCTCATTGAATCGGAGCACGTTTGCATCAATGTCTGCGGCGACGCGCACGAAGCCGAGGCGCGCGAAGTGTTAAGCGGGTTGGCGACGAACCGAATTGCGTTTTATCACATTCCAACAAATGAACCGTGGTGCCGCGATCACGGGCCCATATTTCTTACGCGGAAGCGCGATCCGCGGCTTGCTGTGGTGGACTGGGGTTACAATGCCTGGGGAAATAAATATCCTCCGTTCGATTTGGACGACATCGTCCCCACGGTTATCGGAAAGATTCTCGATCTGCCCGTGTTCTACCCGAACATGATTTTGGAAGGCGGTTCGATTGATGTAAACGGCACCGGGGCCCTGCTCACCAGCGAGTCGTGTTTGTTGAACAAGAATCGGAATCCAAATCTATCCGGTAAAGAGATCGAACAGCGCCTGCGGGATTACCTGGGAGTGACCGATATTCTGTGGCTCGGCGATGGAATCGCCGGCGACGACACGGACGGCCACATTGACGACCTAGCGAGGTTTGTCGCCGAATCGACGGTTGTGACTGTTGTTGAAGAGAACCGTGACGATGAAAATTACCTGCCGCTACAGAAAAACCTCGCGCGTCTGAAGGAGATGAAAGTTGCGGGTCGGACGCTCGATATCATTACATTGCCAATGCCGAAGAAGGTGATGCGCGACGGCTTACGGCTCCCGCCTAGCTACGCAAATTTCTATATCGCCAACACTTCTGTGTTAGCCCCAATTTTCGGCGACCAGGCTGACGACGTTGCGCTGTCGGTGCTCCGCGAATGTTTTCCTGATCGGCGCGTGATCGGCATCGATTGTCGCGAACTGATTTGGGGACTAGGCGCATTTCATTGCCTGACCCAGCAACAGCCGGCTATTTAAAAGTCCCTTTTTCAATCGGCCTTCGGTGCTGGTTTGTAGCCGCTCTTCAGGATTGCATCGTGGAGATCGGGCGCATGTGTTCGACGCGCATCGAAAGTGACGATCACACGCTCATGTTCCAGGTCGACCCTGACGTCTTTTACACCGGAGATTTTCTCCAACACCGGCCGAAGCTTACGTACGCACTCATCACAATCTTCGCCTTCTGTTGCGATTTCGATTGTCTCCATGACTGCCTGATCGCCGTGCTCCGGGTTAAAGGGGTCCGCGGGATCCCGATCCATTGGTCTTGCAGGGTCCATGAGGATTTGCTTTGTCTATAACAACGTTCCACGTCGGCGCACCGGCCGTGTCGTGCATAATTCGTGCAGTTGGGTTGCGGATTTCATGGCGAAGTCAGCCTGAACAGAGTCGAACTCATCAGCGGCGTTGGATGAGCTCAAATTGATGATTCATCGCCGAGGCTGCTCATTTGCGGTCGAGGATCGCTACTTCGCGCGCTACCGGCTCGAGAACGCGCCACACCGTTTCGGCAAGAATTTTTTGACCGTCCGCGTTTGGATGAATTCCGTCTGACAGATTCAATGAAGGATCTCCTGCCACATTCTGAAGAAGGTACGGCACGAGCACGGCGTCGTTTTTCGCCGCCAGATCTGCAAACATCTTGCCAAACGCGGAAACATAATCGTCCGCTGTATAATTGGGTAGTTGCATCCCGGCGATTACCACTCGCACGCGTGGATTACGTCCCTTCACTTTGTCGATAATTTTTTGAAGATTACTTTGGATTTGATCAACAGGCACTCCCCGGAACGCATCGTTGATTCCGAGCTCCACAATGAAGATGTCGACCCTGCGTTTTAGGTGAGCTGGAAGACGCGCCAGGCCGCCTTCTGTCGTGCCGCCGGCTGCACTTGCGTTGGTAACCTGAAAGTTGAAGCCCGCCGTCCGCAACTTCCTCGACAACAACATTGGGTAGGCGTGGCTTGGCTGCAGCCCGAACCCCTGTGACAGGCTGTCACCTAGGACGAGGATCGCCTTCGTTGAACTGGCGCCATTGCTCGACCCAGATAGGATTACCCAAATTAAACAAAAAAGTACAACGGAGGTCCTCACCATTGAAACGCTGACCTGTAAGCCGCCGACGCTCAACCCCCGCGTTTTCAAAGTTGGACGTTGCGGGTTTTCGGCGTAACCGTTTAACTCTTCAACCCTTAAACGCTTTACTTTCTATGGCCAACTACGCAATCAACGGTTTCGGGCGCATTGGACGCAACGTCCTTCGCGCAATGACGCAAAAACAAGTCGAACAGGTCCTCGCCATCAACGATCTCACCGACACCCATACTCTCGCTCATTTGCTGAAATGGGATTCGGTGCACGGCAAGTTCGATGGAGAAATTGGTTACGACGATGAGAACATTGTTGTCCGCGGTCACAAAATTAAGATTTTAAAGGAGCGGGACCCGGCGAAGCTGCCTTGGAAACAACTCGATATCGATGTTGTCCTCGAATCGACCGGATTGTTCACCGACCGTGAAAAAGCCGATCTGCACCTGAAAGCTGGCGCCAAACGGGTGTTGATTAGCGCGCCTGCCAAGAACCCGGACGTCACAATCTGCATGGGGGTGAACGACAACGTCTATAATCCCCAAAAAGACAAGATTGTTTCCAACGCAAGTTGCACCACGAATTGTCTCGCACCCATGGCGAAGGTGTTACACCAAAATTTCGGAGTAGCGCACGGGTTCATGAGCACAATCCATAGTTACACCAATGACCAGCGTATCCTGGATTTTCCTCACAAGGATTTGAGACGCGCGCGAGCCGCGGCGATCAACATCATTCCTTCTACAACAGGTGCAGCCAAGGCGATTGGCGAAGTCATTCCGGAATTGAAAGGCAAGCTAAATGGCGGAGCGTTTCGCGTCCCTACGCCAGACAGCTCGGTTACGGATTTCACAGCCGTGCTGGAGAAGGATGCCTCGATGGAGGCGATCAATGCGGCGTTCAAAGAAGCTGCATCCGACAAAAGCTACAAAGGCGTGCTGGAATACAGCGACGAACCACTCGTTTCGCAGGACATTGTGGGTAACCCACATTCCTGCATTTTCGATAGCAAATTGACGCTTACGCTTGGCAATCGGTTCGTCAAAGTCGTGGGCTGGTATGACAACGAGTGGGGCTATAGCAATCGTTGCGTGCAATTGATGGAGATGCTGGTGAAATAGGCGTGGTAATCTTGCTCGCGCTCCGGTTCGGAATTGTTTTCAATTAGGCAATGACGAAGCTTTCACTTCGTGACCTTGATGTGCGCGGAAAGCGTGTGCTGGTGCGCGTAGATTTCAATGTGCCGACTGAAACGCGCGGCGGCAAAGTTGTGATTACCGACGATACACGGATTCGTGAAAGCCTGCCCACGATCAATTATCTCCGAGAACACGGCGCGAAAACGATTTTGATGTCGCACTTCGGCCGGCCCAAGGGCAAGCGAGTCGAAAAGTATTCGCTTCGCCCGATCGCCGACTACTTGCATACACTGATTCATCATCCGGTCATTTTCAGTCATGACACGGTTGGCGAAGTGCCGGAGAAAATCGTCCAACACATGCAGAATGGCGACGTAGCGCTTCTGGAAAATCTGAGATTTCAGCCCGGCGAAGAAGCGAACGATCCGGATTTTGCCAAACAACTTGCCAGTCTGGGTGATCTCTACGTCAACGATGCGTTTGGGGCCGCTCATCGTGCGCATGCCTCTACCGAGGGGATCACAAAGTTCATCGAGAAGTCGGCCATGGGCTTCCTGATGGAGAAGGAGTTGAAACACCTGCGCGATGGTCTTGAGAATCCAGCCAGACCTTTCGTTGTCATTTTGGGCGGTTCCAAGGTCTCCGACAAAATCGGAGTTTTAAAGGCGCTAATGAATAAGGCCGATGTGATTTTGATTGGCGGCGCAATGGCAAACACGTTTCTGAAAGCAGAGGGAATTCCCGTCGGCGCGAGCAAGGTCGAATCGGATAAGCTCGATCTCGCGCGCGAGATTCTCGAACTCGCAAAAAACCGCGGCGTGAAATTCCTCGTTCCTGTTGACGTCGTCGAAGCGGATGACATTCGGCCTGGGGCCAACATGCGAAATACCAGCCGGTTGTCCCCCCAGCACGGAATCACTGATGGATGGAAGGCAGTCGATATCGGCGCGGCGACGATTGCCCTGTACCAGGAAGAAATTGCCAAGGCTGAAACAATTCTGTGGAACGGACCGCTGGGCGTTTTTGAAATTCCTGAATTTGGCGAGGGGACAATCGCAATCGCGGAGGCGCTTGCCCAATCAGGCGCCACGACGATCATCGGCGGCGGAGATTCTGTGACTGCAGTGAAACAGGCCGGGCTCGCCGATAAAATGACATTTATCTCTACCGGTGGCGGCGCATCGCTGGAGTTACTGGAGGGCAAGGAGCTGCCTGGCGTCGCTGCGTTGAGCGATAGGAATTAAACTGTGCCAGTGCGCCAGCTCGCTTCGGAGGTTCAGGTTGAGCCTGCGCCGCCGTGTGAACCGAATACAGGGAAGAGTTTTTTTCGGGCTCTGTCCAATGTTGTAATTGGTGCAACGGCATTTCTTTTCACCTGTTTTGCTTTGCGGCTGATCCTGCCGTTCCCGGAGATCGACGGCGGAGTGTCCCAAAAATTCCGATTTTTCGCCGCGCACAAGGACGAGTTTGATACTCTGTTTATCGGATCGAGCCGCGTCTATTTTCAGATTTCGCCAGCTATTTTTGATCGGATCACACGTGAGAGCGGAAGGCCAACACGCAGCTTTAACTTCGGCGTCGGTGGCATGTATCTACCGGAGACTGCTTATTTGCTTGAGCAGATTCTCAATCTCAAGCCGCGTAATCTGAAGTGGGTCTTCATCGAATACGATGAGGTGCAGACAAAATGGTCCCCCGAAAACCAGACCAGCCGGCGCGCTTTGTATTGGGCCGACTGGAAGCGGGTATCACTTCTTTTTCGGAAGCTTACCGATGGTGACACTGGTCCGCTTTGGCGGCCGAATCCGGAAAAGCTTCGCGACATTATCCGGCAGCAGAACGACGATAAAGGCACGGCCAGTCTGCTGGCATTTTACGCGGGGCAGTTAGAAAAAAATTACACGAACTTCTCAAGAGCGGCCGATGTCTTTGGGCGTCTTTTCAAACGTGATACTCAGGGACGTCGCGCGAGTTATCTCGGCGCGGCAAATGATGGTTACGTGGTTAGACCGAATCGGATGTCTCCTGGCCAGGCGGCGGTGTATGAACGTGCACTTGCGGCGGCAATGGCAGAAGCCGGCGCCCACCCGCTTTCGACTTACGCTGTGGAAGGCTACCTGCAGTGCGCGCGTGAAGTCAGGAAAATTGGAGCGGCACCGATATTTTTAATTACTCCAAGCACAACGGAAGTTGACGTCGCAACAAACGATGCACGCGTGCCTGGCTTGCTGATGGCCTTCAATGATCCGCGGATTTATCCAAGCCTCTTTCACGCCAGCGCGCGACGGGATGGACAACATTTAACCAAATCGGGATCGGAAGAATTCACGCGCCTTGTCGCGACGAATTTCGTGGCGCTTACGCGAGCAGGTCAGGTTCAGTGACACCTAATGCAAGAGCTTAATTTACGTTCCATTCTCATTTGAATGTCTTTCGTTGAGTTTCGGTTTCTCTGGTTCTTCCTGTTCGTCTTCATCGTCTACTGGGCGATGCGCAACAATAGCGCGCGAAAGGTGTGGCTCCTTATCTGCAGCTACGCGTTTTACGCCGCTTGGAATTGGAAATTTACGTTCCTGGTTCTCGGGTCGACGACAGTCGATTATGTGGTCGGGCAAATGCTCGGTCGTACTGAAAGGCCGGCTTGGCGTCGCTTTTGGATTGCCGCGAGCATCTGCGTCAACCTCGGCGTCCTGGCGTTTTTCAAATACTTCAACTTTTTCATTTCTTCCGCGTCAGATTTTCTGGCCTGGCTGGGTCTGCCGGCGAGCGTGAACACGCTCAACATCATTCTGCCGGTCGGCATCAGTTTCTACACGTTTCACTCGATGAGTTACACGATCGACGTGTACCGCGGCAAGCAGCGTCCCGTCTCAAATTTTGTCGATCTTTCGTTGTTCGTCTGTTTTTTCCCGCCCCTCGTAGCCGGGCCGATTGTTCGTGCGGTTTACTTTCTGCCGCAGCTCGTCTCGGCGAAAAAATTTTCGAATGTTGATGTGCGTGGCGCGCTCATGTTGTTCCTGGCAGGATTCATAAAAAAAGCGTGTATCGCTGATGGTGTCGCGCCGACCGTAGACAGTTACTTCGCTCATCCGGCCAACTTCACGGCAGCGAGCGCGTGGATCGGCGTACTTTTCTACGCAATCCAGATCTACTGTGATTTTTCTGGTTACACAGACATGGCCATCGCAGCTGCCAGGCTGCTTGGGTATCAATTACCGAACAACTTCCGTTTTCCCTATTTTGCCGCCAACGTTTCTGATTTCTGGCGACGATGGCACATCAGCCTCTCGAGTTGGCTGCGCGATTATCTCTACATTCCTCTCGGCGGGAATCGCGGTTCGCGCGCTTTTGCTTACCGCAACGTCATGATCACGATGTTGCTTGGCGGCCTGTGGCATGGCGCGGCATGGACGTTCGTCATCTGGGGCGGGTTACACGGGACCGCGATCCTCGTTCATCGCGAGTGGAGCCGGCTTACTGAAAAGATAAAGTGGGCCGCACGCGGCATGCGCTGGCTGGCATGGCCACTCACCGTGTACGCCGTCTGTGTTGCCTGGATCTTCTTTCGCGCACACGATCTCAGGAGCGCAGGAATAACACTGAAACAATTCACTCTGTTTACGGGCGGGGGTGACGAGCATTTCCATCGATGGTTCTTCCTGGTTATCCTCGCCCTGATCGTCGTTCACTGGCTCAATTCCCGGAAATGGTTTGGGGAGTCATGGCGACGATGGCCCGTCCCAATCTTCTCAGCGGCCTATGGTTGCACTTTTGCACTCGTCCTCTTATTTGTTCCGCCACACTACACGCCCTTTATTTATTTTCAGTTCTGACCTGATAGCCGGGGAACCAAAATCTTATGCGCAAAAAAATAGTCGCCGCTAATTGGAAGATGAATATGACCCAGGCCGAATCGGCGAGGTTTGTTGAGTCGATGTTGCTCGATTTGGGAGATGTCACTGATGTTGAGGTCGTCATCATCCCGCCGTTCACAGCCATTGCAAAAGTGATGGAATCGTTGGGTAAAGCGCAGAACATAAAAGTTGGCGCCCAAAACATGTATTGGGAGAAGCGAGGCGCGTTTACGGGCGAGATCAGCGCTGCAATGTTGCGAGACTTATTTGTGCATTATGTCGTGCTCGGCCATAGCGAACGCCGCACCCTGTTTTGTGAGACGGATGAAATGGTGAATCGCAAAGTGCGTGCAGCGCTTGAAGCCAGTTTGCGACCAATTGTTTGCATCGGCGAAACCCTCGAGCAGAGGGATCGAGGCAACGTCCAAAAGATATTGTCCATTCAGTTGCGCGGCAGTCTCGCTGGATTAAGCCCAAAGGAATTGCAGGATACGGTGATTGCGTACGAACCGGTCTGGGCCATCGGCACCGGTCGGAATGCCACGCCCGCTCAAGCGCAGGAAGCGCACGCTTTTATTCGCCACACGTTGCAGGAGATGTCTGACGACACGACAGCCGAAAGGGTGCGCATTCAGTACGGGGGAAGCGTGAAGCCGGAAAACGCACGGGAACTTATGAGCCAACCTGACATCGACGGCGCCCTGGTCGGTGGTGCCAGCCTCGACCCGCGCAGCTTCGTCCAAATCGTCAAAGCCGCCCAGGACAATTAAGGCGGATCTTTTCGTTCCCTCGGTAACGTCATCACTGAGTCACGAAACAAAAGACGCTGCTTGTCTGTAGCTTGAAGCGAAACACCCCTGATCTAGTTTCTGAAGATCGGCACGGTCGATCAATGATCGAATGAGCCAGACTTTTTTTATCGTCGGTGCAACTGCAGCGGGAAAATCAGAGTTGGCAGCTGAACTGGCGCGCGAAACAGGCGGAGAAATCGTCAATGCGGACGCGTTTCAGATTTATCGCGGGCTCGATCTTCTGACAGCAAAGCCAGATCCAGCAACTTTAGCCAAGGCTTCGCATCATTTGATCGGGACAACGCCTTTGCGCGAAGAGATGAACGCGGAAAAATACCGGCGCGCTGCGCTGCGTGTCATTGAAGAAATTCATTCCCGGGGCAAACTCGCCATCGTTGCTGGTGGCAGCGGCCTGTATATCAAAGCACTCACACACGGACTCGCACCGTGGCCCGAACCCAATCCAACACTGCGCGATAAACTCAACGCTATGAGCCTGGATGAATTGCACGCCAAGCTTATCGAGTCGGATCCGCAAATGGCGCGAACGATTGACATGAAGAACCGTCGTCGCGTACTTCGAGCCTTGGAGCTTTGTCTACTTACAGGAAAGCCAGCATCCGGGCAGCGTAAACAATGGGCTGTAGCCGAAGGCGGCGACCTCGGGAGTGTTGGAGATGCCCGGCCGCGGTCAATGTCGCCGAGTACCGGTGTTTTTGTTTTCCGCGACCGGGAAGAGCTTTATTCGCGAATCAATAGACGAGTGGAGGCGATGTTCGAGAACGGCGTCATTGAAGAGGTGAAAACCGCCGGCTCGGTGAGTCCAACTGCATCGCAAATGATCGGTTTTCGTGAGATTACACGACTGCTCGGTGGAGAAATGTCCATCTCGCAATGCATTGCTGCTATTCAACAAGCGACGCGCCGATACGCCAAAAGGCAGTTGACCTGGTTTAAGCGACAAACTAATTTTTCTGCGCTGAACTTGTCGCTTCTTACACATAACGAAGCAATGATTGTGCTCCGAATGCTTTTGGAGCGCCGAAGGGTTTCGGGGTTCGCGGAAAAGAATGATTGAAACGCGTCCGATGAAACTTCAGGAGCGCGCGCTCCTGATTGGCTTGGAAAAAGAAGGGGTCTCCAAGTGGGATCTGCAGGATTCACTCGAAGAACTGCGTGAGCTGGCCAGTTCCGCCGGCGCGAAAGTGGTCGATACAATCACGCAAAAGCTGCCCAAACCGACTGCACCCTACTACATTGGTCGCGGAAAAGCGGAATCGATCAAGGATTCGTGCAGGAATCAACAGGTAACCTCGGTGATTTTTAACGATGAACTTTCACCCGCCCAGGGCCGAAATCTGGAAAACTTATTTGCGCGAAAAGTACTCGATCGAACGCAGTTGATCCTGGACATCTTTGCGCAACGCGCTCGGAGCAGGGAGGGGCGATTGCAAATTGAGCTCGCGCAGCTACAATATCTTTTGCCGCGTCTCACCCGGATGTGGCATCATTTGTCCCGACAAACTGGTGGAATTGGCACCCGCGGTCCGGGCGAAACACAATTGGAAGTCGATCGTCGCCGGGTACAGGAGCGAATCGCCCGGCTTGAGCGAGAACTTGAAGCGGTACGTAAAACACGCGCCATACAACGCGAAGGCCGCAAACGTCATCAATGGCCGGTCGCGGCTGTCGTGGGCTATACAAATGCAGGCAAATCCACCCTGTTAAATCTGCTTACCGGCGCGGATGTAATCGCTGAAAACAAGCTGTTCGCCACGCTTGACCCGACCACGCGCAGTTTCATGTTGCCTAACAAACAAAGGGTGCTCCTGACCGATACGGTTGGCTTCTTAAGAAAGCTGCCTCACACGTTAATCGAATCGTTCAAGGCAACGCTTGAGGAAGTAAGCGAAGCCGATCTGCTGATCCATATTGTCGACCTGAGCCATCCCCGTGTAGACGAGCAGATGCAAGCCGTTGATGGTGTGATCAAGGAACTCGATGCCTACGGTAAGCAAACGCTGATTGTGTTTAACAAGATCGATAACTTGCCGAACCGCGAGTTGGCAGAATCATATCTAAAGCGTTTTCCGGGAAGTGTCGCGATCTCTGCGCGGACCGGTGAGGGCGTTAATAAGCTCGTGCGAGCGCTGGAGGATGCCCTAAGCGCATGGCGATTGCGCTCTCGGTTTCGCATCCCATCGAATGAATCAGCGTTGATCGCCGAAATCCATCGTGTCGGTCACGTATTGGAATTGCGCTATGAAGGCAATAACGCGATGATCGTCGCTCACGTTCCACCGCATTTGGAGCAGAAGCTGGCCAACTACACACTTCGGGACGAGGACTCATTCACCAAGTTGTAGCCACCTGGCCGACCAAAGTCGTTCAAGCAATGTTCATGTGCGGCGGCAACACAGCGCCCTGGCTATAACGCTTCACCTCTGTGGCTCTGCGGAAGCAGATCGCGAACACGAGACTCGACGTGGCCGGCAATGTGTGACCAGCCTGCGCGATCGTTGGCAATTGAAGGAAATTGAACCGGGTCTCCAATGGCCAGCGTGATCGTAACAGGCCGCGGAATGGTGCGCTGCGGAGGGAGAGCTGCGAACGTTCCCATGAGACCACAGGGCACCACCGGGACATTGGTTTCTGCTACCAGCATTCCCAGTCCGTGCTTGAAAGGCGACATCGAGCCAGTGCGACTGCGGCCGCCTTCTGGAAAAATAATAAAGATCGCTTTCTCCTCCTGTAATTTCCGTCGCAGCTCGGCGAGCGCATGCGGGCCGCAGCTTTTCCGCCACATCGGCAAAGCATTGAGCATGATTGCTGAGAATGAACTCGTGACCTTCGTCTGGAAAAAGACATCGCCGGCTGCGATTGGAAAAGCGCGTTCGCGATGGCGCGGTGTAAGTGCCGCTCCCAAAGTGAGTGCATCGAGATGACTGCAATGATTCGCAGCGAGCACAAAGGGTCCATGCGTCGGCAGGCTTTCCCGCCCCATGATCGTTAACCGGTGTGCGATCGCGAAATAACTTCGGATTAGCAAAAAACAAGCCTGATGCGTGAAGCTCTCGATGAGTCCGCTTTCCCGCCGAACGCTACGAAATCGTTCGCTTGGACTCAGTCCGGTGTCGCGGGCTGGTTCTAGTTTCCACGGTTCCATGAATCCTACCAGCCGGTGAATATTCGATCGGGTTGCTCCGCACCAAACCCGACAAAATAATTGACGTAGTGAAACACGGCGGGTGCAACAAGGATCAGACTATCGAACCTGTCGAGAATGCCGCCATGTCCCGGGATGAGCTTCGATGTGTCCTTGAGACCAAGGTCACGTTTGATCGAAGAAAGCATTAAATCGCCAAACTGACCGACAATACTCACAATGATGCCGAGTCCCAGCAAGCGCACCGGTGTATCGAGTACCGTCCCCGACCAGACGTAATGGGCGCCGATCGCCACAAGCGGTGTGGTCAGCGCAATGGCTCCCAGCGAACCTCCCACTGTCTTGTTCGGACTGGTGTTCGGCGCAAATTTGCGGCGACCAAATAAATGACCGCAGATGTAGGCGAAGATATCGTTGAGTTCTACCGCGAAGATAATGAGTAGAAGAATGGGGCGATAATTCGAGTCGTTCGCGATGTTGCCGAGATTTCCGAGTGCGCTTCCGAAAAGAGCGAAACCCAGCACGCCAAGGCCTACGCGCTGGATGTAACCCTTGGGTTGATCAGGGATCAATCCGCCGATGGCAATCAGCGCGACAGTTAGCGGAAACAAAGCCACGTAAAGCCGGTACCAATTGTCGAGTTCGGCAAACGTGAGGAAGGCTATGCCGACAACAACAATAAAGCTGATCGTTCTTTCGCGAAACAACCCAGTGATCCGGGCATATTCGCGATAGCAAAGAAAACTTAGTGCGCCTACTGCGAGGATGGTCCAAAAGGCGCCGGCCAGAATTGGAACCAGGATAAACAAGGCCAGCCAGATCCAGGAGAGATAGCGGTCCCACAACTCCTTCTTTTTGGCGGCGTCGCTACCAGTCGCCCGCGTCACGACAAAAATCAGAACCGGCGCCAGGAGAAACAAAATGAGCGCGGTCACGCTGATCACGACAGTCACCCGATTGTCAAAGGCGTGATGAAACCCAAAGAGTCGTTCGCGCGCGATTTCGTTCATTTCAGAGCGCGGACGATTCGGTTGATCCGCCGAAGCACGGTGATGATGCTACCGGCCACAATCACTAAAAGCGCGAGAGTCATGAGGCCGATCTGCCAATCATCGAACTTAATGACCTGCCATGAGTGCGGGGCAATTGCGGCATAGACACACGCAATGGTGATGACCAGCATGCGATGTTGCTTTGCCATCGGACCACAGAACTCGTTAGGCGCCCCGGCGATTTTACCGGCGGCGCGAATGTAGGCGGTGAAGATCGCCAGGATGGTTGCGATGTAACCCAATACGATATCTCCGCCCCAGGCATACCCCGCTCCGATGAAAACAGCCGCATCCGAGATTCGGTCTGGAACTTCGTTGTAAAGCTCACCGGTTTTCGAAGTACGCGCGGAAGCGATGGCAACCATTCCATCGAGCATGTTCGCGGTTAATCGCAATTGCGCTCCCAGCGCGCCGACGAGCCAAAGGATTCGATAATCCCAAACTGAAGTTAAGCCCAGGGCGATGCCTCCCATGATGCACGCGCACATTCCGGCAACGGAAATGGCGTTAGGCGAAACATGCCGGGAAGCCAGCCAGAGCGTCGCGTCCTGTGCCCATTTTCGATTACGGGTGGCGATGGGCCTGCGGTCAATTTCGTACCTGGGGGCTTCCTCCATAACAGTTGCTCGCAACCGATAGCAGGTCGTCCCCGCGATGGGCAGAATAAAATCAATCCATTGGGGTAGGGACATCGCGCTGCGATGTCCAGGCGGCGCAGCGCGCCGTCCTACCAGCTTGCACGATCGACTCGCCCG
>DASREH010000076.1:0-7092 GCA_035652195.1 Candidatus Udaeobacter sp.
AGTCCTTAAGCGGATCGAAGCGCGCCAGGACGCACAGGAAATTTTTGCCGAGCGCTTCAGCGTGTCGGAGAAGATCGATCTTATTCTGCAACGAGTCGCAAACAACACCCGGCTTCGTTTTTCGGATTTATTCGGCGACGCCGTGTCGCGTGTCGAAGTGGTGGTGACTTTTCTCGCGCTCCTCGAGCTCATTCGTCTCCGGCAGCTTCGCGCGCTTCAAAAAAACATGTTTGAAGAAATTGAAATCGTAGCTGCGGCGTGATTCGGCGGCGATGATGCACTTGTTCGCAACGCCTCAAGCCAGCAACGTGACGACAGCAACATGCCGCGAATCCTGATCGCCGGCTGTGGTTACGTCGGCCAGGCGACTGCCGATTTGTTTCACGCCGCCGGTTGGGACGTAAAAGGCTGGACAGCTTCTAAAGAATCGGCCGCGGCGTTATCCGACAAACCTTATTCAGTTTGCCAGGTCGATATTTCAAAGTCCGGCCAGGTCGAAGAACAGGCCGGAACATTCGAAGCTGTTGTTCATTGCGCGAGCTCGCGGGGCGGCGGGGTTGAGTCTTACCAGCAGATTTATCTTAATGCTGCACGCAACCTACTGGATCGATTCGCCGGAGCGCGCCTCCTCTTTACCGGCAGCACCAGCGTATATGGGCAAAAAGACGGCTCCTGGGTGACCGAACAGAGCGAAACCAAGCCAGACCGTGAAACAGGCCGCGTGTTGCTTGAAACGGAGAAACTGGTGCTCGCGGGAGGGGGTATGGTGATACGGCTCGCCGGCATCTATGGTCCCAGGAGGTCGGCGTTACTGACAAAGTTCCTCGACGGCACCGCCTTCATCGATCCCGAAAACGATCGATTTGTGAATCAAGCGCATCGCGACGATATCGCGTCTGCAATTTTCCTTCTACTGACACGGCAAACGCAGCCCGCTCAGATCTATAACGTTGTTGATGATGAACCGATGCTCCAAAGTGAATGTTACCGTTGGCTGGCAAGAAGATTGGGTCGACCGGCTCCGCCGATTGGGAAATCAATACGACCACATAAGCGCGGCGACAGCAACAAGCGTGTTAGCAACACGAAATTGCGAAGCTTGGGCTGGACCCTACGCTACCCCACGTTTGCGGAGGGGATGGAAACAAGCGTTTTATCCAGTTTTCAAAGCGTACTTCCGAACAAATCCGATTCCTGAGCTCAAGCCTCAGCGCATCTGGCTCGGTACGATTCTCGCGTTGATCAATCAGTTGGACGAAGCAGTCGTTACAGGGAGTTCCTGTGCGCTCACCGCCTGCCATTTGCCATCGCGATACACAAAAACATCTGTGAACAGTGTTTTGCGTTCGCCATGCGCGGTTTTTGCAATGACAGCGCCATTTACAATGCCGGTATTGCCGAAAACCCTCACGTGCAGATCTTCGAAATGCTTGTCGCCCTCTTGACTACTCGCAGGATGCTCGCGCAGGAATTCTAGCTGTTGGTCCTTGGTGATAATTGAGCCGGAAACGACATGGAGGAAATCCGGTGCAAGAATGTCTTCGAGCGCCGCGGGATCGGTTTCGGACTGTAACCAGTGACGCTCCAACGCCAACAACTCCTGTTTGGAACTTTCGTCGGATTTCTGCACCCGGGCGACGTGACACGAGAGAGATACAAGCAGAAGAAGCACAGACCCGGTGACGCGATTCCACACTCTCATCCAAGTTGTTTGGAAGTTAATTTATCGGCACTGTTCCGCGAGTAGCGACAGCGACGTTTGTTTACAAAACGCGGCGCTCATTGTTTTTGGTTGAGCTCAGGTGACCCGAGCAACTGCGCCAGCTGCAAGATCATTGGCATCATAATTTTCCCTGCGTTCCCCAAAAAGCTGCCGGATCACTTCTTCGACCGGGACTTCCTGAACGTTGATGTCGCTAACGTCGCACGCTTCGAGCAATTCCCGGCATGTCTCAGTGACTTTTGCACGTGGGACCTTTAGTTGCACAGAAACCGGCGTCTGTTCCGTTATTTCGCCAAATGCAGAGAGATCGCGGGTCGCCTCTTTTTCGAAGGTTAGGCTCAGGATCTTGTATCCTGAAAACCGATCCACAATCTCGTCCAGCGGACCGTCAAAAAAAATCCTGCCGTGATCGATTACCAGGACGCGATGACACAGCTCCTCGATGTCCTGCATGTAATGGCTGGTAAGCAGCGTAACAATGCGATGTTTCTCATTGTAGACACGCAAAAATTCGCGAACCCGTTTTTGGCTGACCACGTCCAAGCCAATGGTTGGTTCATCGAGAAAAAGAACGCGCGGTTCATGAATCAGCGCCGAGATCAGTTCCATCTTCATCCGTTCGCCTAACGAGAGCTCGCGAACCATTACATTCATTTTGTCCTGGACCTCCAGCAGCTCCGACAATCCATCCACGACTTTTTTGAACCTCATTCGGTCGATTCCGTATATGGCACGATTGAGTTCCAGCGATTCCTGTGCGGGTAGATCCCACCAAAGCGCGTTTTTTTGACCCATAAGAAGGCTGAATTGCCGTTTCATCTCATTGCGACGCTCCCACGGAACAAAGCCCAGAACGCGCGCTTCTCCGGAGGTTGGGTTCAACAGCCCCGAAAGCATTTTAAGCACCGTAGTCTTACCCGCGCCGTTGGGCCCCAGAAACCCAACGAACTCACCTTCCTCAATTTTAAACGAAACGTGATCAGCGGCACGCGTCTCATCATAACGCCGCTTGACCAGGCCTTTGATTGAACCCCAAAGTCCTCGCTCCTTGCGATAGGTGCGATAGATCTTGGTCAGGCCTGAAGTTTCAATCGCCGGCATACGTGATGGGAGTGTTTTCCGAATGAGACGTTATCTTAGCTGCGATTCGTCGGAGGAAAACTGGGAGCGCGCAACGGAACCTTCGCGTTTATACCGTCGAATCAATCCACTCTGCGCCAGACAACGTCTTCATTGTTCCGACGATCGATCAGCGCATCCACTTTCCCGTTTGTCGCGTACCGAAACAGTATGCGCCCTTCGACTCCCTTACGAAAAAAGATTTCAGATCCTTCCGGCAGAAGTTGTTCACGTTTGCCGTTGCGCTCCACGTACAGATTTTTGTCTTGCGAAAAGACTCGCCTGGTTTGGCCAGGGGCCAGTTCATAGGTTCCAGTGAAATCGGCAAATCTTTTCGGGTCAATGGTGCCTGCAGCCGGGTCCTCATAGTATCGCATGGCCTGACTGGAGGCGATCTGCCACACGCCGTTGCGGTACAACCACGTGTCCGTTACGTGATAACGCGCGGTAAGGTTTTGACCAAAGATGGTTTCGGTTTCGTCGAGCTCGTAACTCAAAATTGCTGTATCGCCGTTAATGATACTTTTTGGCTTCACGACCTTGATCGTTCCCGAATAACCCTTTGGCAGAGGGCTGATATCGGCAACCAGTTGTGCCTTGTTTAAATTCCGTCCTTTTTCGTCGGCAAAGATGCAATCGTCGGCGAAATATTTTTGCCACGGCTCCTTGTTACCTGGTACCACTGCATCGAAAAGTTCCTGCGTGCGCCGAACAAGTTCCTCCTGTGTTATCGTTTCCGGATCCCCGTGCATTAGCTGCGGCGGGATAAACAAACTGAAAACAAAAACCAGCACGAACGCCCGAACGTCCACGGAATGACCGGTTCGCCCGGTCAACAACGAACGGAAATCTTTCCAGTGCTGCATGTAATTACCCTCCCGATAACGGCATGGCACGCGGTTACAAAACATCGTCCAGGCATCTGAGCAGATGAGTCACCGTTTCGTCCGTCTCATCGCCCATGTTGGAAAGGCGAAAGGTTTTTCCCCGGATTTTGCCGTAACCAGGATCGATCACCAGATGATGTTTTTCACGAAGCTTCTTCACCAACGCTAAAACGTCGACTTCCTTGTTGTTTCTCACGCAGGTCAGTGTTTTTGAGCGGAACCCTTCCTCCGCAAAAAATTCAAAGCCAGCATGGCGCACCCAATCGTGCACCAAAGCATTCGTGCGCGCATGACGATCAAAACGCGCATCCAATCCTTCGTCGAAAATATCGTCGAGTTTCGATTGCAATGCGTGCATATGCCCAATGCTTGGCGTGCTTGGCGTCATCCATTCTGCCTGTTGCTTCTTGAACTCCAGGAAATCGAAATAAAAGCCGCGATTCGGGATTTTCTCCGCACGCGCAAATCCCTTTTCCGACACGGAGAACAAGGAAAAGCCCGGGGGCAACGCCAGCGCCTTTTGAACACCGGTGAGCATCACGTCGATGCTGAGCGCGTCCATGTCGATTTTCACGCCTGAAAATGATGAGACGGTATCGAGGATAAGGGCCACTTCAGGATACTTCGCCAGCGTACAGCAGATTTCCGGCAGCGGATTCATAACGCCCGTGGACGTCTCATTGTGGATCAGCGTTACAGTGTCGAATTTTCCCGTGGCCAACTGCTTATCGATTGCCTTGTGATCGATATGTTTTCCCCAATCGACCTGAAGCGGAGCGGCCTCTTTGCCACAGCGCTTTGCCACGTCGAACCATTTGTCGGAGAACGCACCACACATGCAGCAAAGGACTCCGCGATTCGTCAAATTCCGGACCGCTGCTTCCATCACACCCCACGCAGAAGAGGTGGAAAGAAACACCGGCTGTTTTGTACCAAACAACGTCTGCAACCCGGGATGGATGGCGCGGTAAAGATTTTTAAAATCGTCGCCTCGATGCCCAATCATCGGACGCGAAAATGCGGCCCAGGTTTTTTCCGATACTTCGACGGGCCCGGGAATGAAAAGCTTATCGTGCGGTTGCATAACAGATGCTCATCGCTGTGTGCTCAAGATTCAACGTGAAAGGCCGGGTAGCATTATATCCGCCTCGCCCGCTTGTGGGCAGAAGATTGAGGTGAGGAGGTCTGCGATCGCTTTTCGAAAGATGCCGTGAACCATGCAGGACCTGACGGGGGTGGTGCTTGATCATCGGATCCGGCGTGATCTACTTCGGGAATGAGACTCTACTGTTTGCGAATCGCATGTTTCATCGCAGGCGCAATCACCTGCCTCGCTCAGGCAGACACGCAAAACTATTTCGTCTACGTCAGCAATGAACGATCGGGAGATATCAGCGTGATTGACGGAGCGACGGACTCCGTGATCGCCACGTTCAAGGCAGGCAAAAGGCCGCGAGGCATTCATGCCACTCCAGACGGAAAACGGATTTTTGTGACATTGAGTGGCTCGCCGCGAATGGCCCCCGGCTTGGACGAAAATCGCGCACCGGCGGATAAAACTGCGGACGGCCTCGGTGTAATCGATCCAGCCGAACACAAATTGATCGATCGCTGGCATGTTGGTTCGGACCCGGAACAATTCGCGATCAGCAAAGATGGAAAATATGCGTTTATCGCGAATGAAGATGATGCCAGCGTTTTGATTGTCGATCTCGCGTCAGGACAGCCGCGCGGAAAGGTAAAGGTTTCAGAGGAGCCCGAAGGCGTCGGCGTTAATCCGCAAAACGGCGAAGTGTACGTCACCTGTGAAGAGAAAGGTGAAGTGTTCGCGATAAACCCCGAGCAACAGCGTGTCGTTGCGAAGATTGAAACCGGCGGACGCCCACGGAATATCGTTTTTCAACCCGATGGCTCGCGCGCATACGTCGCCTGCGAGAACGGCGGCTACGTTGCCGTGATCGACACAGCGTCGCACAAATTGTCGTCAAAGATCCAGATGCCGACGGGTGCACTTCCGATGGGTACTGCGATGGCGAAAGATGGAAAGGAACTTTACGTATCCACAGGTCGCGGGAACACCATTGCAGTCGTCGATAGTGAGAAGAATGCCGTTTTGACAACCATCCCCGTCGGAGCTCGGGTCTGGTGCATAGCGCTCGATCCCAGCGGTTCGAAGCTCTACACCGCCAATGGCGCCTCAAACGACATTTCGGTTGTCGATGTAAAATCGCGTAAAGAATTGCGCCGCATCAAAGTCGGTGACGGTCCTTGGGGAATCGCGATTGCTGTCGCCTCGAATTAGCCTGTCACAAACGCAAGAAGACAACGCAGGAGTTGTATTCCTGATTGGCCCTCACGCCCTCATCGCAGTCTGAACAGTTCGGCATTTTGGGAAGCTATGGAACTGCTGTTGAGTCCCCCGGCCACAAGGACCCGGCCATTTGGAAGCAGCGTTGCCGTGTGCTGAGAGCGGGCAGTATTAAGATTGTCGGTGGGAGTCCACCTTCTACTCATCGGATCATACAGTTCTGCGCTTGAGGAGGTCCCCTGTGAATCAAGTCCTCCCGCGACAAGTACCATGCCACTGCGAAGCAGAGTTGCAGTGTGCGCATAGCGCCCGGTGTTGAGGCTACCGGTGGTGGTCCAAGTCCCGCTATTTGGATGATACACCTCCGCGGTCGCGGAAATGCCATTGCTGTTAATTCCACCTGTCACCAGGACTGTGCCGTCGCGCAGCATTGTCGCGGCGTGAGTAACGCGCGGGGTGTTAAGATTGCCTGTGAATGCCCAGGTTCCGGTCGCCGGATCGTATAATTCCGAACTAGCCAGGGTGCCGCTGCCACCAAATCCACCTGCAACAAGCACCTTTCCATTGGGTAGCAACGTCGCCGTGTGAGTAAAGCGCGCGACGTTCAGGCTGTTTCCGAATGTCCAAGTTCCAGTTGCGGGGTCGTAAAGTTCGACGCTGGCAATAATCTGATCATTGCTGTCATACCCTCCGGCCACCAGCACCCTGCCGTCGGGCAGCAATGTCGCAGAATGCAATTGGCGTGCGACGTTGAGACTTCCGGTGGGAGTCCAGATTCCGGTCGCTGGATCGTACAGTTCGGCACTGGCGCGCTCACCGTTTATGCTATCTCCGCCGGCCACAAGCACCTTGCCGTTGAGCAGCAAAGTCGCCGTGTAATAAAAGCGTCCCTGGTTGAGCCTCCCCGTCGCAGCCCAGGTCCCGCTCGCCGGATCGTACAGTTCGGCGGTTCGGGACTCGACAGAAAGGGTGTTAAGGCCGCCAGCGACCAGTACCAGTCCGTTCGGTAGCAATGTCGCGGTATGAATATCGCGTGCAGTCTGGAGATTGCCGGT
>DASREH010000077.1:0-27764 GCA_035652195.1 Candidatus Udaeobacter sp.
CAAAAATAAACCGCAACGTTACAATGGCGGTTACGTCACAGAAGATTTTTTCAAGATCACTGGAGTATCGCCGATCCTTGGCCGCGATTTCACAGCCGCGGATAATAAACCCGGTGCAGAAAAGGTCATCATTCTCGGTCACGAAATCTGGAAACGCGATTTCAATGGCGATCCCAATGTGATCGGACAGAGCGTTCGAGTGAACGGCAAAGCTGCAACCATCACCGGTGTTATGCCGCCGAATTTCAAATTTCCAGGTTTCGAGGAACTTTGGACGCCGCTTTACAACCAGTTCCCGCCTGTCCCGCGCGGCCAACTCGTCATTGGCGCAAATAACGCCGCCCCGGCGGTGATGGGCCGGCTTAAACCCGGAGTCAGTCTCGATCAGGCGAATGCAGAATTTATCAATCTCGCTCACCAGCTGGCGCAGGAATATCCAAAGACGAACCAAAATTTCATATCCGCGGTGGTGCAACCGCTCGCGAACTCGATGCTCGGCATCCAGTTTCGGCAGACGGTTTGGGCAATGCTGGCTGCCGTTATTCTAGTCTTGCTGATTGCATGCGTGAACGTGATGAACATGCAGTTCGGGCGCGCTGCGTTGCGAGCAAAGGAGTTGGCGATTCGCGGCGCGCTCGGGGCCACGCGGTGGAGACTTGTCCGGCAGATGTTGACGGAGAGTTTCGTGGTTGCGGCGTTTGGGGCCGTCGTGGGGGTACTGCTGACTTTTTGGGGTGTCGATTTGCTAACACGCGCAACCAACGCGCTACCGCCTGGATTTGAGTTGCCGTACTGGGTTCGGTTTACCATCGATGGGCGCGTGCTCGCGTTCGTTGTTGGAATTACCCTAGTCGCGACCATCGTTTCCGGACTTGTCCCGGCAATACTCAGCGCTCACGGCAATGCCGCCGAGATCATGAAAGAGGGAGGCCGCGGCAACAGCAGTCGCCTGGTCAATATCATCACCCGAATTCTCGTGATCGGGCAAATCGCACTCACGGCGGCATTGTTGATTGCGACAAGCCTTGAGATCAGATCGATCAGAAATCAGCTCAAGCTCGACTACGGCTACGATGAAGACGCCATTTACACCGCCAGGATGGCGTTGATGGAAGGCGCGTACACGGAAGATGGCCGCCGTGATTTCTTCAAACGCGCTGTTCGCGGATTGCGGGCAAATCCGGAGTTTGAATCGGCAGCATTAACTGATCGTTTCCGACTGACCTTCGGTGGCGGGGGCCAGTATGAGGTGGACGGCCAAACCTATCCAACGGACCGCGACCGGCCGCGCGGGAACTTTGAATCCGTCTCGGACAATTATTTTTCCACACTTGGCCTGAAGATTCTGGAAGGCCGCGATTTCACCATGAATGATGACGACGCGAAGCAGCGGGTCGCAATCGTGAACGCGAGTTTTGCGCGGAAGCATTGGGGCAGGCAAAGCGCGCTTGGACATCAGGTCCGAATTTTTAACCCGGGTGAACCAGAACCGTGGCGCACCATCGTTGGTGTCGTTCCAGATACGTTGATGCAGGGACCATTCGATCAGCAGACGGACGCTGCTGGGTTTTACATGCCACTGTTGGGCGCATCGCCACCTACTCAGTTTTGTACTATTGTGGTTCGACCCCGCGGTGGCCAGCGGGCGGACACGATTGGTCCTGCTCTGGCAAAAGCAGTCACCCAGCTTGATTCGGACGTGCCGATTTATTTCCCGGGCACAGCCGAACGGTTGCACGACGAAAGTCTTTCGGGCAACCGCATCATCGTTAGCCTGTTTGTGATTTTCGGCGGCCTGGCATTCCTCCTTTCTGCCGTAGGTCTGTATGGCGTGATGAGTTTTTCGGTGAGCCAGCGCACACAGGAATTCGGAATTCGGATGGCTCTTGGTGCAGACGCGCGGCGGATATTCCAAATGGTCATGAAGCAAGGCGCGTGGCAGTTGCTGATCGGCCTTGGGCTCGGCGCCGGCGCCGCTGCCCTATTGCTCGGAGTCCTGATTGCGGCGGCCCTGCGGAATGTACTGTTCAAAGTCAATCCCCTCGATCCTTCGATCTATCTGGCCGTTGCCGGTCTGTTGACGATCGTAGCGGCGCTTTCCTGTTTCGTGCCTGCGCGACGCGCGACTCGGGTCGATCCAATGGAGGCGCTGCGTTACGAGTAATCGGTGTCGATTTGAGGAAGAACTATGATCCCTGATTTGAAGCTTGCGCTACGCCAGCTTCGCAAAGCGCCAGCATTCACCCTTACCGCGCTTGCCACCGTTGCGATTTGCCTGGGAGCAAACCTCGCGATTTTCGCGGTGATCAACTCTGTTTTGTTGCGGCCGCTACCGTTTCCAGAACCCGATCGATTGGTCACCATGTACAACACCTATCCGAAAGCGGGTGTCGAGAACGACGGCTCGTCGATTACTAACTACTACGAGCGCCGCGGGAATATCCCGGCGTTCGAGAGCCTTTCCATGTTTATGGAGAGAACCGAAACCGTCGGTGATCCGGGCTCGATGCAACAGGAGGAAATCGTGCGCATCTCGCCGGAATTTTTCACGACACTTGGAGTAAGCCCTGCCCTCGGTCGTAATTTCACCGAGGAAGAGACGGCGACACAGAAGAACGTCATCATCCTGACGGACGCCTTCTGGCGCCAGCGCTTCAATGCCGATCCAAACATTTTGGGTCGTGATACCCGCATAAACGGTATCCCAAGAAAGATCGTTGGCGTTCTGCCTCCTTCCTTTCGTTTTCTCTCGTCCGAGGCGCGCGTTTTTCTCCCGATAAAATCCGATATGGAACAGCGCGGACCGAAGGCACGCCATTCTGGCGGTGGCGGCACGCACATGATTGCGCGGTTAAAACACGGCGTCACGATAGCGGAAGCGCAAGCCCAGATCGACTCGCACAATGAGGCGGTTGAGAAGGATAACCCGGAGGCCAAAATGATGGCCGACGCCGGCTTTCGCTCGCTGGTGGTTCCGTTGCATGCGGATCACGTCCGTTCTGTTCGCCCGATCCTTTTGCTGATGCAGGGTGGAGTGTTTTTGCTTCTGCTTATTGGGGCGGTGAATTTGATGAATCTCTTCCTGATCCGATCGAGCGATCGAGCGAAAGAAATGGCCATCCGCCAATCAATGGGAGCGACGCGAAGACATGTCGTTAGGCAAGTCGCGACCGAAACTGTTCTTCTGACTACGACCGGCGGATTGTTTGGTGTCGTGGTGGGCGAGTGGGGAACGTATTTGCTGCAGGTACTGGGCGCGAATCGTTTGCCGCTTGGCGCACAGATCGGCTTCGATGGATGGCTCGCATCGATGGGCCTCGTCGGTTCGGTCGTTCTTGGGCTGTTAATCGCGATGCCGATCGCCTGGTTCAACCTCCGCAATCATCTCGCGAACGCCCTGCAATCGGAATCGCGCACGGGCACGATTAAGCGTGCCACGCAAAGGCTGCGCCATGGCTTCATCATCGCGCAGATTGCGCTCGCATTTGTCTTGCTCGCGGGCGCGGCACTGCTCGGTTTGAGTTTAAGAAAAGCGATGGCGGTTTCGCCAGGGTTTCGTCCAGATCACGTTCTCACTGCCGAGTGCACCGTCTCATGGGAATTGCAGCGGGAGCGGGTCACCATCTTTGAGCGCTTGCTCGAATCCATCCGCCAGCAACCTGGAATTGCCGCCACTGGAACGATTACGAACATTCCACTGAGCGGCGACAGCGGCAAAACCGCAGTCACACCCAGAGGCTATGCGCCTCCACCGGGCCAATCAGTTCACGGTCATTACTCGTACGCCGTTTACGGGGACTACTTCTCGGCCCTCGGCATTCATCTGCGCGAAGGACGCTTCCTCAATTCGGAAGATTCCCACCGCGCGGAACGCGTCTGTGTGGTGGACGAAGATTTGGCTCGCCGCTATTGGCCTCACGGCAACGCCCTTGGCCAAAGGATCGCGCTCGGCGACGAAAAAGATGACGCGCGGCTGTTTACGATTGTCGGCGTCGTCGGCGGGGTGAAGCAAGCCGCGCTCACCGAAGGGCAGGGACAAGGCGCCGTTTACCTGCCTTACGCTTATCGCGACAACGCCAGTATTTTCCTCGTCACGCGAACGAGCCAGCGCCCGGAAGCGTTGGCCGAGACGCTCCGAAAGCTGGTGCGTGCAGCGCATCCGCTACTCTCAGTCGATAACATCCGCTCGATGGACACGCGCGTCGCGGACAGCTTAATCACGCGACGCTCGCCAGCCCTACTCGCAGGAATTTTCGCTGGCGTCGCATTGCTGCTCGCGGCCATCGGAACCTACGGCGTTCTCAGTTACGCTGTCGCGCAACGTCGTCGCGAGATCGGCATTCGTATGGCCCTCGGTGCGCAACGCGGGCAGATCGGCAGCCAATTTCTCTCGTTAGGGCTGCGCCTTCTCGCCGCCGGAACCGTTTTCGGATTGATCGGCGCGGTGCTAGCCGGAAGAGCAATGCAGAGCGTTCTTTTCGACGTGCAGGCGCTTCACGTCGCGACACTTCTTGGCACTGCCTTCGTTATGACTGTGGTATCCTTAGTCGCCTGTTCTGTGCCCGTGCGACGCGCGACTCGCGTCGATCCAATGGAGGCGCTGCATTATGAGTGACGTTCCACGGCCAGGCAGATACCTGCCTCAAGAAAATTTGCCCTCCGATAAGCAATTCATTCAACTCTGCGACGTCTCCATTATGTCCAAACTCAACCCCATTAACACACCATGTTAACTCTAATTCGATCTTCATTCTTAGCTTTCGTTCTGGCTGCAACGGCTTCGGCTGCGTCCGAAGACAACATCAGTCAACAAATTGATGCCACCTCGGGAGGTAAGCTGGTGGTTGATGTTGACTTTGGAACGATCGACGTAACTCCCGGGGCGGATGATAAGGTTGGGCTGGAAGCCCAGCGCAAAGTCGACTTTCACGATCAAGCGCGGGAAAAGGAGTACCTTTCAGTCGCTCCAATCATCATCACGAAAGAGGGCAATGTCGTAACTGTGCGGGCCCGTAGTTCGAAACCGAAGAGCTGGTGGAATGTTGGCCATTCGGAAACACAGGGGCGATATACGATCCGCGTGCCGAAGAAATTTGAGACCGATCTGCACACCGGCAGTGGTGACGTTGCCCTCGCTGAGATTATTGGGAATGCGACGGTGAAAACGAGCGGCGGTAAGCTGGCATTCCGGCATTTAGAGGGGAACCTCAGCGCGAATACCAGCGGTGGATCGATCAACGTGGAAGATTGTCGCGGGCCAATCAAGGTCGAAACCAGCGGTGGCGATATTATCGTCGCGGATGGAACGGGCACTTTGAATGCCAGGACGTCAGGCGGACGCATCGAGGTTCAAAATTTTTCCGGCGACACTGAAGTCCATACCAGCGGTGGCAATCTGAATTTGCAGAGAATTGCCGGAAAACTTGTCGGTAAAACCTCTGGCGGATCGATCAACGCTTCAATTGCGGCTGACGTTGCAGGCGATGTAAATCTGCAAACAAGTGCGGGAAACATTGACGTTTCTCTGTCCACAACTGCTTCTGTTGACATCGACGCCAGAACAAGCATCGGCGAGATTTTCAGTGATTTGCCACTCGAGCCCAGCGACCTCAAAAGCGAGCATTTGCGCGGCAAACTGAACGGCGGCGGGAAATCTGTGAAGCTACAGACTTCAGTTGGAAATATTACTCTCAAGCCTGCCTCTTCCGAGCTCGTCAGTCGCTAACCCGGCGTTGCGTGCCGAATAGCAATTCGGGCCTGTGCATTATTAGATAGCCAGGAGAATGACAAAGCTGCGCTACGGGAGCCTTGTTGTGATCGACTCAAGCTTCTGACGAGCAGCAGTGATTTCCGGAACCACAATCCTACCCAGCTTATTCTGCCCTTCATCCGCGAGCCTGATCCAGGCCAACGCTTCTTTAGGATGGCGAAGAGCTGATTCTGCGACTGCCAGGTCGTAATAGGCTGTAATTAACGCTTCATCCCTGGCCTCAGAATCAGACAACTGAGACGCCTCATTAAGCTGCGCCAGGAACTCCTTTTTTGCCGACTCTAAATCACCTTTATCGACGAAGAGCACACCGCGGCTGAGAAAAATGGAAGGCGCAATATGCGCGCCTTTTGTAGCTACCGCTCGATCGAAGTTTTCGGCTGCTTTGATCTGCAAGTACTCCTTAAACGCTTGTTCAACTGGTCCGGTATGGCTGCCTTCATCTAATTCAGAAAGTAATTGCGGTAGTCGGGAGTCTGCCTGCCAGACAAGGGAGGCGTAATGCTTTGCCTCCGCTTGTGGGAGCGCTGCATTTCTTCGCTGTGCCCCGAAAGCGGCCGCTTTCTCGAGATATTCCCATCCAAGCTCATAAAAAACGTGAAAATCATCAGATTTTTTTGCTGCACCGAACCAAACCGATCGCGGGTCTTGCCACTCGGATAAGTAGCCAAGCGTCTTCGTGGCCCAGATAAAACTAATGGTCGCAACCAGTGTCGCAGCGATGGCCACCTTCCACCTGTGCAAACCCGCTGTTACTTTGAATAAGAGCCACGCGATCAGAATCACAGCGCCTACTGACGGCAAAAACAGGTAACGATCAGTTACTGGATAACTAAACGGAAGCATCTGTGTTGGAAGGTAGGTGAACAAAATCCAATAGATCGAAATGGTTGCTATGGGATAATGTTTACGAAATACCCATGGCAGCAGAAACAGGCCTAGCAGGATAAATACGCCAAGCAGTTGGGCCAACATGCCGCCTGCCGCGGATGGTACACGATAAATCACATAAGTACCGAAGCCAGTAAGCAGCCACAAACCCTGGAGAAATGCCTTCGCCTGAACGGCAAAATCTGGTTGTAAGCCGGTGCTCGGTTGCGCGTGTTGTACTGCCAGCGCCATCAGAGCTGCCATAACAAGAAATGGAAGCTTGTCGATGATTGAACTGCGCAGTGGGCGTTTTTCGAGCACGAGGTCGACAGCCAGCAGTACGGCCGGGAACGCTGCCACAGACAATTTCCCCAGTAAAGCGAATAAAAAACCTAGAAGTGAAACGACGTACCACCCGATTTTTCCGTCCTGTCTGTATCTCAGGTACGCAAGCAAACAAGGTAACACGAAGGTAGCTGCGATTAGATCCTTGCGGTTCGAAATCCATGCGACAGCTTCAACGTGCGCCGGATGAACAATAAATAAGAGCGCGGCAACAACAGCAATAATTCGCTGCTGTGTTAAGGAAAGAGCAACCAGGTATACCAAACCGGCAACAATCCCAGCCCACAGGTTGCTTGATAGATGGAAGGCGTAGGCGCTTAACCCGCTGAATGAGTAGTCAAGCGCATAGGATAACAAATGAAATGGCGAATAGTTGAGGTAGTAATGGTTAAACAGGATGTGACGGAGATGTTGCCATGTTATTCCCTGTACCCAGGGATTGGTGACCACATATTGTTGATCGTCGATTCGGAAAAACCCAAGATCAAGATCACCTGCGTAGAGTAAGGCAGTCGCGATGATACAAGCCACGGCAATCGCTCCATTGAGTTGCCACGGGCCGGGAAGGGGTACGACACGAGGAGCGGCGGCTGTTACGCTGCTCGATGGACGCCGGTGTTTCTCGCGGGTAGAGCATGGCAGAGCGCTCCCTGCACCGGGAGTGGATCGGATTTTCTTTTTTCGAACTGGAGCCACGATCGTTTGGGCACGAATCTTAATCGGCTTTGGCAATTCTCGACACGAAAATTGGGCTGGTAGCGTTACGACATTTTTTTTTGGGAGAACCACTTGCATTGCGGCCTGCTTTGAACATTGATGCTCTTGCGCTGTCTCCTAATCATTCGCCATTTCGTATGCATTCGCGTTTCCTAGTTGCGTTTATTTCCATGGTCGTAGTCGGGTCAACATACGCGCAGCAAAAAAAACAGCCGACGGTCGATGAATTGGTAGCGAAGAACATTGAGGCGAAGGGGGGCGCTAACGCCGTGCACGGTCTCAGCACGTTGCGGCTTAGCGGCAAAATGCTCGTGCAGGAGGGGCAGATACAACTCGGTTTTTTACAAGTCAAAAAGCGGCCAGAAGACGTGCGGACCGAAGCGTCTCTACAGGGAATGACTCAGATCGAGGCGTATGATGGCAAAGATGGTTGGAGGATCTCGCCGTTCTTCGGACGCAAGGATCCCGAAAGAATGTCAGCGGACGATGTAAAAGCGCTCGTCGAAGACTCGGAGATCGATGGGCCGCTGGTCGACTGGCAGGCCAAGGGAAATACAGTGGAATACGTGGGGACCGAAGACGTCGACGGGACATTGGCACACAAGTTGAAAGTCACGCGCAAAAATGGAGACGTGAGCTTCGTGTATCTGGATCCCGATCATTTTCTGGAGATTCGTGTGTTGACGCAACGCGTCAGACACGGGGCATACGAGGAGGTAGAGACCGATCTCGGCGATTATGAAAAAGTTGGTGGAGTATTCGTCCCGACGTCGATCGAGTTTGGTCGCAAGGGGGGTACAGACAAGCAACGGATCATAATCGACAAGGTCGAAGCGAATGCGCCGGTGGACGACGCAATGTTTCATTTCCCCGGTCAAATGCCTCTTCCTCAACCACAGCGCTGATAAACAGATGAGCACATTGAACGAACAATGGCGACGGAATACTGCCCAGACACATGCCGGCTTGTGTGCATCACTTTTGCTGGCGTTGATGTTCGTCCCGATTTGCCGTGCGGACGAAGCGCCATTCACCTCGGCGAGTATTTCCGGACTTGGCGCCCGCAATATCGGTTCCGCAACAATGAGCGGACGGGTCTCCGCGCTTGCAGGAAAGCGCGAGCCGTCCGGCAAAATTACCCTTTTTGTTGGTGCGGCCAGTGGAGGCGTTTGGAAATCTGACGATAGCGGAACGCGGTACCGACCCGTGTTCGATGAACAATCCGTGCAGTCGATCGGCGCCATTGCCCTGGATCCAAAAAATTCCAAAAACGTCTGGGTGGGAACCGGTGAATCGTGGACGCGCAACAGTGTTTCCATCGGTGACGGCATTTACAAATCAACCGACGGCGGCGAAACATGGACGCATTCCGGTCTGGAAAAATCCGAACGCATCGCAAAAATCGCCGTCAGTCCAAAAAATCGCGACACGGTTTTTGCGGCAGTTCCCGGCCCGCTCTGGAGTGATTCCACCGATCGCGGACTTTACAAGACCACCGATGGTGGCAAGACTTGGAATCAAGTTCTAAAGGGTCAGAACCCTTCTACCGGCTGCACCGATATAGCGATCGATCCCGCGAACCCCGACGTCATGTTTGCCGCGATGTGGGATTTTCGGCGTAAAGGATGGGAATATCGCTCGGGGGGCCAAAGCCCCACAGCGCCGTCCGCGAGCGGACTGTTTCGCTCAAGCGATGGCGGCAACACGTGGACGGAGATTACGCCAGAAGCGAATAAAGGTTTTCCGAATAAACCCTACGGCCGCCTGGCTGTGGCAATTGCACCTTCAAATCCCAATCGCGTTTATGCTTTTGTAGAGTCGCCGGAGAGTGCTTTTTTCGTCTCCGACGACGGCGGCGGCACCTGGGAGAAGCGGGATAAGAGTCAATGGATGGTATGGCGGCCGTTCTACTTTGCGAACCTGATTGTTGATCCAAAAAATCCCAACCGTGTGTTTAAAACTGATGGCTCGCTAATCGTCAGCGAAGATGCAGGCAAAAGTTTTGCCGTGGTAGGCGGATTCGGTGGAATGCATGGAGACGTGCACGACGTGTGGATCGATCCCACCAACACCCAGGTCGTCTTCTCCGGCGACGACGGCGGGATGTGGTACTCGTACAATGGCGGGGCCAAGTGGTGGAAAGCTGAAAACCTGCCAATTTCCCAATTCTATCATGTCAGCGTGGATGACCATGATCCCTACCGCGTTTATGGCGGCCTGCAGGATAACAGCTCATTCGTTGGCGAATCACAATATCCCGGCGGGATTACCAATGCGCAGTGGGAAAACATGTACAACGGCGACGGCTTTTGGATGTTTCCGGATCCGGCGGATCCCGATTATATCTACGCCGAATATCAGGGTGGCGAGATCGGAAGGGTGAATCGTCACACGCACGAAGCTCGCAACATTAAACCACGGCCCAACTACAACGAGAAGCTGAGATTCAATTGGAATACCCCCATCGCATTATCGCCTAACGAGAAGGGCACAATTTATATTGGCTCTCAATTTCTGTTTCGATCCCGCGATCATGGTCAAAGCTGGGAACGTATTTCGCCCGATCTGACGACCAATGATCCGGAAAAGCAAAAACAGGAGCAGTCCGGCGGCGTTACAGTCGACAATTCCTCGGCTGAGATGCACACCACGATTTATTCAATCAGCGAGTCGCCCAAAGACAAATCGCTGATCTGGGTGGGAACAGATGACGGGAACCTTCAACTCACCCGTGACGGCGGGAAGACATGGACAAACGTCGTTGGCAACGTTCCCGGCTTGCCAAAAAATTCGTGGGTCAGTTGGGTCCAGGCGAGCAACTTCGACGCTGGAACCGCTTACGCGACGTTTGATCGCCACACATTTGGTGAGATGGCACCTTATGTGTTTAAAACAACTGATTACGGGAAGAGCTGGACACCACTTGCGACTCCTCAGGATACAAAAGGGGTTCGCGGATATGCGCATGTAATCAAAGAGGATTTGGTAAAGCCGGACTTGCTGTTCCTGGGGACGGAATTTGGGCTTTGGATCTCCATTGATGGTGGAAAAAGGTGGGCACAATTTAAAGGCAGCCATTTTCCAGCAGTCGCCGTTCGAGACCTGGCCATCGCCACGCGCGATAACGATCTGGTTCTTGCAACGCACGGCCGCGGTATCTGGATCATCGATGATATCACGCCCTTACGTGCGCTGACTCCCGACTTGTTGAAACAGGATGTGGCGTTTGTTTCAGCGCGGCCGGTGCAACAACGAATCGAAGGCGCCGGAGGTTGGGCGTCGGGTGATGCGGTTTTTATCGGCGATAACCCGCCTGACGCGGCGGTCATCAATTACTACCAACGCGAGCGCCATCTGTTTGGAAAACTGAAACTTGAAGTTTTGGACTCCTCGGGGCGAGTTGTTGATGAATTGCCCGCCAGCAAACGACCGGGCCTGAATCGCGTGACCTGGCCAATGCGCGTCAAACCACCGCGCGTGCCGCCAGCTGCTCAAATTGCGTTTGCAGGAGTTCGTGGTCCACGACTTGTGCCGGGGGATTACACGGTACGCCTCACCAAAGCTGGCAAGGTCTATGAAACGAAGTTGAAGGTTGGCCTCGATCGTCGAGCTAAATTCAGCGAGGCAGACCGTAAGGCGCAGTTTGATGCCGCGATGAAGGTTCATGCGCTCTTTGATGAGGAGAGCGCGCTGATGGACCGAATCATCGCATTGCGAAAAGCCCTGGCGCAGGGTGGGGGAGCGCTGGGTGAAGGGGATCCCATTCGCAAGGAGATCTCAGATTTCGATGCGAAGGTTGACGGCGTCCGAAAAAAGATCGTCGCCACAACCGAAGGAGGTGCGATTACGGGTGAGGAGCGCTTACGCGAGCACACCGATCAGCTTTATGGGGCGATTCTCAGTTACGAGGGTAAACCTGGCGACTACCAAGTTGCGTACATTGACGCCCTGAAGAAGGAATTGAGCGAGGTGACGAAAGAGTTCGATCAACTTCTTGCCAAGGATCTGCCGGAGTTGAACGAATCGTTAAAAGCGAAGGGACAGCAGCCGATTCCAGCGCCGCCAGCGAGTGTTGGTATGACGGATCAACCGAGCGGTCCGGGTGCCGCTGCAGGTGGTGCACCTCTTTTTCTTCCGGCCAATCTTCTAATTTCCCATTAGATCCAGCTCGCCTCGAGTTCGAAAAATGATTTGTCGAAACTGGTCTTTCGGTACTCAGCACGATTCCGCTCGTCCGCGGGTCAAGGCTCCCGTTTCCATGGTGATGTAAAACGGTCGCCGCCTTCGCTGCAAGCGCCCTACCTCTACTCGCAGAGTGTTTGCCTCAGTAGCAAGACACAGGCGCAGCTGCGTTTTGCCGTCGTGATCCATACTGCGCAGCAGGTTGTGACGGCTGTGCAGATCCAACGCTTTTTAAATGGCTTACCAGAATTTGATTTGTAGCAGCTCGGTTTGCTAAGCTCCGTTGCCTGAACCCAATCCAATAGTGACGAGTCAGTGAACGATACAATTTGCATTTAAGCTCGCCGTTTTTGCCATGAGACCCTCGCTTACCTGTTTCTCGTTAGGCCAAAAGCGCCTGCGTAGCATATTGATCGCTGCTTGTGCCCTGGCAGCTGCAGTTCACTGTCTGGACGTGGAGGCGGATTGGCAACCGCCAGAAGGACACACGCAAATGCCAATTTGGCCGAGCGCTCCGCCCGATTCGCGGCCTATGACTGCCTCCGAGACATTTGCCAGAGATAATGCCCATCTCGTCGCCGGAAAGCCGTGGGTCCACGTTGACAACGTCTCAAAGCCCACCATCACACGCTTTGAGCCGCAGGGAAAGAATACTGGTGCTGCAGTTGTCGTGTATCCTGGTGGTGGGTACTGGCTCCTCGCGATCGATTTGGAAGGTACAGAAGTCTGTGACTGGCTTGCGTCCAAGGGTATCACGGCTGTGCTGCTGAAGTATCGAGTTCCGGGCAAAGGCAAGTTCCCAAAATCAGGCCCATACCCAAATTCCGCAGAGGCGTTACAGGATGCGCAAAGGGCGATCGGGCTGGTTCGCCTTCATGCGCCAGAGTGGCAGATCGATCCGCACAGGGTCGGCGTGCTTGGGTTCTCGGCGGGCGGACATTTGGCAGCGGCCGTTAGCACGCATTTCGACAAGCGTTTGTATCCAGCTGTAGATGACGCGGACAAGGAAAGCTGTCGGCCTGATTTTGCGATAGCTGTTTACCCAGGTCACATGCTCGAAAACACCTCAAAAGATTCCGAGTTGAATCCATTTGTTCCTGTGACCAACACCGTACCGCCTACGTTCTTAGTACACGCGGAGGATGATAACATGTACGACGCGCGCAACTCGCTGGTGTACTACGCTGCCCTGAAGAAGGCGGGGGTTCCAACTGAAATGCATTTGTACCCGCACGGTGGACATTCCTTTGGCTTGCGGCCCACAGATGAACCGATCACGCACTGGCCGGAACTGGCCGAAACATGGCTAAAGAAAATAGGCATGCTCTCGCAAGCCTCAAAGGATTGACAGACCGATGAGACCGACGGCTTTCATTATGAAGCATTTCAACGTGCTTGCCATGACACGTGGCTGGATCCCTATACCAGAACCACTTTCGACAGCCTTTGGCGCGCCTACTCTCGAGAACTCGCCTGTGCAGGTTGCCAAAAGATTTCGTGGCTCGCGGCAGACGGACAAAGAATCATTACTTGTTTTGCAGTGAGTACCACATTCTTTGACACACAAATCATGTATTTGTAGGCCATCCAGTCTGCCTCTTGTAAAGGAATTTTATCAATCGGAGAACCATTTCGAAAGGCCCAACGATCGCAAATCAAATAACGCGGTCTCGTGAGGAGCGCAATGTACGAGTTAATAGGTAGCTCTTTCATGAACTCTCCTATGGCGAACTGACGACCCCATGGCACCCCGCGGTCAAAATCAGCCTGAGCTAAGCGAGGCACAAGCGTTCGACTTTTGTTAGGGCCGACTGTTATTCCACGGTTGCGACGTATCAGACTTCCTGGGATTTCCTTGACCGCTAGCGACGTTTCTCCAAGAGGCATGATGTCGCTGTAACGAGGCATTACATTATTGCGATTAACGGCGAACAGAATGTCTGGGAACACTACCGACGAAATAGCCAGAACGACGCCGGCAGTAGAAGCGCAGCGAAGGCTTCCGCTTAATCGTGGCCATTCATCCTGTGTCCTCGCTATCGTGGACGCTTCAGATTGTTTCTTACTCACCCGAATTTTACTAAACTGCCGACAGCACCACGAACAGAAGGCGGCTGGCGTCAACCAAAGCAGCGGGTCGGTAGCAGCGTAGATTCGGATACCACTATCCCAAGGCGGTGCCAGCGGAAGCGAGATGAAGACGCCTATCCAAACCAGCCAATAAAAAGCGCCGTCTTCGAGAACCAGATTATTCTTTGCCGCGGCCAGGGCCAGCGTCATCGCGCTCATCAAAATAAGCAGGACGCTCCACCAGGTCGCTACGGATTCAAAGAAAGATCCAGGTTTAACAATGACGTAATTCCAAGCACGCGGAGCTGCTCGCAAAAGCATGTGGGCATTGGCTGTGGCCTCTTCAATGGCTGCCTGTTTTACGCGTGGCAGGAGAACAGCCCAGAGCGCATCTTCATCTTTGACGGTGCTAATTTGCTTTAGATTAAGAACATTTCCGCCCACATTCCGAACGGCATCTACCCAGTTGCCCCCCTTTGCCATGCCATAGACCATCATCCAAAAGTTGGATGGCGTGCGCGGTGCTTTTACAAGATACCAGTAAGACAAGGTATTTGCCGCGATACATAAGCTTACGAGGGCGACGGCGATCACTCCCTTACGCAGGGCCAGCGTTCCAAAGAATTTTTGCCACACTGTGTTGCGGGGAACTATTTGCCGGAATCGCCAGAATGTTCCGAGAACCAAAACAGGAACGAGGAAAAAACAGGCCGGACGCGCAATGAAGGCAAATGTCAGACATAAAAGGCCGATTAACCATGGGGCCATCGTTCGTCGCTTCCAACCGTACAACAAGATCACAGCGGCCAGCATCCCGAGCGGCAGACCAAGTTGCTCTGAAAAGAAGGTGCCTACCACCCAGCTGCGATAGAACTGGGTAACGCAGCCAAGCCACACAAAAGCGCCGACACGCCCAAGCATCAGATAAATCATTTCCCAGGTCACAAAAGTAACTGCTGCCTGCATCAAGGTAAGCAGAGACAGCATGAGCTTTAGATCGCCGTGAGTCCATGTGTGTAGGAGCGAGAGGAAGCCTGGCCACAATTGTCTGGGCCCAAATGCGAAACGGATTCCAACTCCTTCCGCAATCTCCACCGCATCATTCAAATAAATCTGACCATCGGTGTTTGGAAAAAATCCCCAGAGTATCTCGGGATTAGCTGCAGGATGAGGGTGTTTTGCCGTATTGAAACAATATGCTTCCAATGCGCAAAAAAGTATGGCGATCCAACCGAAAGTGACCTGCCGACGCCATTTCCAATCCCGCAATGCGAAGAGAGATGGACCCAGACACCAAAGGAAGAGGGGCCAGAAGTTCATCCCGACGGAGTTAGGAGCCTGTGGATCTCGCGCAAAGGGTAACAGCCAGCCTACCGGCACGGGATGGGTGAGTAGCCACAGTGCTGGCAGCATAACTACAATCCAGCCAGCGACGCGTACAATCGTATCGCGTATGGTCATACTCATGGGTTGGGAGCAACGCGCAATTGCGGTAAGGAGATGACACAGCTATCCCCGGACACATTATAATCTGGTGGCGAGCCGATGATCGAAAAATCGACTTCTGTCGTTCCGGAAGGTAAAGCCAGGTTATGCGTCAACCACTTGCGTTGTTCAGCTAATCTAAGCGGATCCAGTTTTAGGAGTGATGATTGATTATAAGCTATTCCGACCGTCGTGACGAGGATCGTAACACCGTCTCTTCGATCATTGCTGGCGTCATTTGCAGCCAGCGTCTGGATTGCGGACTCGGCGACGGTGTACTGGATTTCCATGACCACAGGCGACGTCGTCGGTTGAACCAACAGAACTCGAGCGCTAGGCTGATTCAATTTTGGGTCCGGCGAAACGCGTAGAGCGATGCCATATCTGGTTTTTGCACCCCAGGCATGTATTGGCTCCAAAACGATCGGTTCTCGAAAGTTGTCTATTCGGGCCGCGATGGTTGGAGGACGAACCGACGCGGGTTCTGCAGTTCGCGTCCTCGATGCCAGAGGCGCGGGGCTTGCTTTCCCCGCTCCGGCTTCGTCTCCTTTCCTCAACAACAGAGTGATCCCAATTAATGCAGCGAGAATAACGATCAGATCGATAATCGTTTTTTTCAAAGGTCTGGCTAGTCGAGTCTAATATCGATGAGCTTCTCTTGAGTAGGGCATGCCGAACGGCGCATTAATCGCATGGATCGCCAGTGATGCAGGGAAACCAAGACTTTGTCAATGTAATGTGTCGGAAGCCAGCTTTAGAATGCTCACACCAGAGATGGGCAACAACTCCCGTCTACCACGAATCCAGTCGTCGCGGTTCATGGCCCTGGCGCACATTACGTGGGTTATTATGGCCAACTTAGGAGAATCCCATTAATTTACGCTGCCAAAACTACTCCTGTGAAATCTATCTTTGAATCCGGTGCAAAATCCTTGTATGAATAGCGTCGTGAGCCTACTGGGGAAGGTAAGATGCTTGAGTTTTTGAAAAACTGGATTGCCTTGTTTGAGGGTAATGCCGGAAAGGCACTCCTTGGCGCATCAGTATTGATGCTGGCTGAGTGTTTTCTCCCACAATCCAGAAATTCCCTGGCCTCACGGGTTCGCGGGGGGACTTTTTGGGTGGTCTACATCGCCGCAACAGCGGCCGCAATTATCATTTTCCATAAATTGTGGAACTGGGTCGGGATAAAGCCTCTCTTTCAAATCGATCTTTCGGCGCTTTCGAAATCGGGCTTCCCCGTCCTGGCCGCCGTTGGAGGCGTTCTCGCTTCTTTATTAGTCCTGCAGATCAACGATTTTTTTTATTATTGGTTTCACCGTCTTCAACACTCCAACAAATTCCTGTGGCGCTTCCACGCAGAACACCATGCGCTAGAAGAAGTCAATGCCTTCAACAGCGCTCATCATTTCACCGAAGAATTCTTTAGAATTCCATTCATGGCTATCCCTTTGTCTCTGCTGTTCAGCTTCAAACAGGGATACGTTCCGTGGATTTGGAGTCTCGTAATTGGATGGCACGCAATATTCATACACAGTTCCACCAGGCTGAATCTTGGTTGGTTACGCTACGCACTCATCGATAATCGATTCCATCGCATTCATCACTCCAAAGAACACAAACACTTCGACAAGAATTTCGGAGGTACCAGTGCCATCTGGGACATATTATTTGGAACGGCACATTATCCTAAGCGCGACGAGTGGCCCGATGTTGGCCTCGACGACATGAAACAGGCTGCAAACACGCGGCAATTCCTCTTCAGGGCGTTCCGCAAACGGGACGGAAGTCTTGAGGATCAGCGCGAGTTGCCGAAAGGGTATGAGTATTCTAACCAGTCTGCTCCTAATCATCACGCTGCTTGTAGTGATCATTGAGAAATTGGGGCGTCGATTGCTGCCAGTTATGGGCGTTTTTTCGTGACCTCTGGTTTCGGGATGTAGTTCCAAAACACACGTTGCACGTGCTCGTCGGCTCCGATCACCTGTTTCGACTTCAATGTTCCTGTTGAGGAAATTTGGTTGAAATACCTTGGCGACCTGGAGGTAAGGGGATTCGAACCCCTGGCCTTCTCATTGCGAACGAGACGCTCTACCAACTGAGCTATACCCCCGAAATTCTTTCTTTCGCCAGAGTTTAGCATGCGAATTCAGAATTTCATCTGCACTCTGCCCCTCCGCGTTTTGCGCTCTAATTAATTCCGTCAGTCCATTCGACGGTTAATTGCGTCATCACGCTTGACGATCTCCCGGTAAACGCAGTCGATTGAATGTAGGAATTGGCCGCCGCAGCAAGATCTATTCTAAACGATCCACCACAGAAAACTCGCGGCAAATTGTCTTGACACAGTAGGCGAGCTTTTGCAAACCTCTCACCGTCGATTAAATGGATCTGAACCTAGGCGGAGGGCTTCCTTACCCTGCTCGGTTCTTCGTCTCGTCCAGACCCGCAACAATAGAACCAACTCAGGCGGGGAAAAGGAAGGAATAGCTCCATATTCACCCCATGAAAGAAAAACACAGATCCAACACCAAATTAGCGATCATCGGTCTACGACTTCTGGCCGGTTCGGTGGCTGCAGCGTTCATAGCATTCGGCGTAGCTTCGTCGAGCTCGGTTGCTAACACGTCGAGTTGCCCCTCCGGGAGTGCCGAATGGCCGAGTTCTGACCCCGACATCATGCTTGAGACCGACTTCTACTGGACGTCTCCGTTTATACAGCACCCCGTGCTCGTATTCCGAGCATGTAACGCGACGCAGAAAATCGACGGCTGCAACTTTTGGGACCCCAGCCAAGCGTACCATGTGGTTGTGCAGGACATCCGCGGATCTCCAGAGTGTGCCAACACGCCAACGCCATTCATTGGAGATTTGCTGTACAAATTTGATCAAGATGATGGACACACGTTCATCGATGGGGTCAACGATTCCACGTGGTGTAACGGGAACATCGGAATGGAAGGGACGAGCAATGGTGGGATCGTGAGCTACCTCGCGGCAGTCGATGCGGACCCATCGCTGCGCGGTATTCAGACGAGTTACGCGACTGGGGACCTTCTCAACTATGGCTTGTTCAACGGCGGCGTCCTGCATAAGGAGATCCTATACCCCGTCGACTTAGCCCAACCGCCTAACCAGATTTCGTGGAAAGATTACGTAGGGTTGGGGATCTGGGACAAGTATCTCATCACCGATCAGGACGCGGGCAGGACGCATGTTGCCGGTCTTCACGTGGGCGGGTGGTTCGACGTGTTCGGTCAAGGTCTACTCGACACGTCCTCGCGGATGCAAAAAAACGGCGGATTCGGCTCGGTGAACAACCAGAAGGTTGTGATCGGCCCGTGGATCCACACGGGCGTCACCGGCGGCGACGGTTATCTCGCGTTTCCGTCACCAACACCTACCAACCCATCCTTGTTGGATTACGATAGCGCTTGGAAACAGTGCGTGTTTGGCGCGGGCCCGACCCCATGCGCCGCCTGGGGCCAACTCAAAGCTGTGAAAGTTTATCGCATTAACGCTACCCCAGGGACCGAATGGACGACCTATGACACGTGGCCGCCACCGTCTAAAGAGGTAAAGTTTTACTTTACATCAACTCACGGGCTCTCGGGCGATCCCCCGAGGGTCAATGGACAACAGTCATTCATGTCCGATCCCGCGAACCCGTGCCCGACCCTCGGTGGAACCAATAACCTCAACAGTTGCATCTCGCCGTCACCCGTGCCGTCGCCTATGCCGTGCGGGTCTTTCGACCAGCGCCCGATCGAGAATCGCCAGGTAACACCCGGCGACGTTGTCGTGTTCACGTCGGATTCTTTGCCGAACGGAGGAACCGTCGTGGGACGTATCCACGCCGATATCTATATCAAAACCAGTCTTCCCGATGTCGACGTGTTCGTGCGGATGACCGATGTCTTTCCAGACGGCCACTCGATGTTGATGGCGCAGGGAATCCAGCGCGCGCGCTATCGGAACGGCGCATGTCCCCAGTTGCTCACCAACCAGGCGACGCTTATCCCTGTCGACCTATCTTCCACCGCATGGGTGCTCCAGCCCGGGCATAAGTTGCGGGTGATCGTCAGCGCGTCGGCCGGCCCCAATCACCCCGGCGGCGATCCGATCTACAGCGTCAACCCTCAGAACGGCGACGAATACATCGGACTTGGGCACTTACCTAGGGTCGGAACGATCAACGTTCTCGTTGGCCCAAGTCAGCAATCGGTCCTCTTCGTCCCCCAGCCCTTACCCATGAGTACGCCGCCTGACCGACGCCCGCCCAAACCCACGCCGTGCCCTTAATTAAAGAAAAGGAGGCGCATGGTAGTCTTTGGATTTTCTGCGTAGGAAACGCTAAAACGAAAAAGAGGGTGGACCTGAAACGCGCTCTTTCGCCGCTTACTTACTGGCCAACGTACGCTTGAAGAAGCCGCAGCCACTGATTAACGGAAATAACTGCCGGCTTTTCGCCATCAGCTCAATACAGAGGTTGCACTCGGTTAATGATCGAGCAAAGGAACTTCTGCAGTGCCTGTTTGCAGCATAGAATTCTCCTGCTGCATCGGCTCTATATTGATGACAAGGCTGTCGCGAAAGAACGATTGCAGTAGACGCTTTCGCGTTTAAGGTGCGCTCTCCAATTTAAATATGTTTCAGGTGTTTCTCGCTCAGGCGCAAAGCGCGGCTCCGCAACAGGTGCCGGGCGGCGGTATTGGGTCATTTTTCGTGCCCCTCATTTTCATTTTCGTCATCATGTACTTTGTGATGATCCGGCCGCAGAAGAAACGGCAGGAACAGCAGCAGAAGCTCATAGCCAGTTTGAAAACCGGAGACAAAGTGGTGACGAATGCGGGCATTCACGGCTTGATCTCGAATGTAAAAGACAACACGGTGCTGGTGAAAGTCGCGGACAACGTAAAGATTGAGATGGATAAAGCCGCGATCACGACGGTGCTAAAATCAGTTGAGAGTTGAGAGTCTTTGGTTGAGAGAATCTAACGTAGTTTCATCTGTGTTTTTGTCCCTCAACTCCGATCTACCAACTATCAACCGCCTCTAATGACCCCTGCGCTTACATTTTTTGTCGGACTTGGCATACTTGCCTTGTTTGGTTGGTACTTCGCGACGGAAAGCGATCGCTTACGCAGAATCTTGGGGACGGTATTAACGATCGTGATCACGGCGTTTTGCCTTTGGTCGACGTATCCGCCTTTCGATCAAAAGGGACCGGATGGGACCGTTATACGTCGCGGGAAGATCCATCTTGGTCTGGACCTCCAGGGCGGCACTTCGTTCCTTATTCGCTTGGAGCCGGCGGTAAGCGCGGACGGGACGAAGCGACCAATCACAAAATCGATGGTGGATCAGGCGATCGAGGCGATCCGCAAGCGCATCGATCAATTTGGCGTTAGCGAGCCGATTATCACGCCGCAGGGGAGTGACCGCATCCTGGTGCAAATTCCGGGACTCGATGCTGCGAAAATTCAGGAGGCGCGCGATCAACTGTCCCGCGTGGCGAAGCTCGAGTTTCGTCTGGTGTATCCGGATAACGGCGAACGGTTGCGTCAAATTGATGAGGGAAAGCAGGTAATTCCGCCGGATTTCCGGATTGAGACCTACAAACAACAGCACGTAACGGAAGGAGAAAAACCGGTTGAAGAACGGCTCCTGGTAAAAAAGAAAGCCGACTTGTCGGGAGATCGAGTGACAAGTGCTGGAGCTTCCTACGAACGAGATGGTTGGGTCGTTCACTTGCGGTTCGATAGCGAAGGCGCCAAAAAGTTCGGCGAAATTACGGCTGCGAACGTCCATCATCGGTTCGCGATTGTGCTTGATGGAGTTATTCAATCTGCGCCCGTGATTCAGGATGCGATTTACGGCGGTGACGCACAGATCACCGGGAAATTTACCGAGGAAGAAGCACGAGGTCTTGCAAGCGTGCTCGAGAACCCGCTTCAAACCCCGGTGAAAATTGAGGAAGAGCGTCAGGTCTCAGCCAGTCTCGGCAGCGACTCGATTAGAAGCGGCATCTATTCAGGAATTGCCGGCTTTGCCTTGGTGGTGGTTTTCATGGTGATCTACTATCGCCTGGTCGGTCTCATCGCGGACATCGCCCTGTTGATCAACTGTATAATGGTGGTCGGCGCACTTGGCATGTTTAACAGTGTCCTGACGCTACCGGGTATCGCCGGTCTCATCCTTAGCCTTGGAATCGCGGTTGACGCGAATGTCCTGATTTACGAGCGGCTTCGGGATGAAATTAAGCAGGGGAAATCGCTTCGGGTAGCGATCGATACGTCTTATCGAAAGGCATTCAGCGCGATTTTCGACGCTCACGTTACGCAATTCCTTACTGCTGCGATTCTTTTCTGGCTCGCGAGCGGACCGGTAAAAGGATTCGCGCTTACGCTGACGATTGGCATCGTGGCATCGATGTTCTCCTCATTGCTGGTAACGTACACCTGTTTTTCCTGGGGATTTTCGCTGGGTCTCTTGAAGAAGGTGTCGATGTTGCACCTCATCCGTTCAAAGGCATTCGATTTCCTCGGCCATGCGCGCAAGTTTGTTTCAGCCTCGGCTTTAATAACGCTTCTGTGCCTCGGCGTTCTGATTGTCAGGGGCGACCGGAACCTGGGCGCGGATTTTAGAGGGGGCGATTTGCTCGTTCTCTCAGCGGCACAAAAGCTGACGCCGGACGAAGTTCGCGCTGCCCTGGCCCATACCGGCTTTCAAAACAGTGTGATCCAATCGGAGAAGGTCGCCAATCGCGATCTGATCAGCATCCGCGCTGATTCTGGTGCCGCCGATAAAATCAAAGCGAGGTTGACTGAGGCGCTGCCGACAGCAGGTTTGAAATTCGAGCAGACCGACCATGTCGGCGCCCTGGTCGGAAAAGAACTGGCAACAAAGAGTGCACTTGCTCTGGCCTTGGGTCTGTTGGGAATTTTCCTCTATGTCAGTTTTCGGTTTGGAACCTCGTTTGCTGTTGGGTCTTTGGTTGCCCTGGCACACGACCTTATTATCACCCTTGGCATCTTCTCCCTGAGCGGTCGCGAGCTCTCTCTGATCATGGTTGCTGCCGTGCTAACGATTGCTGGTTACTCGATTAACGACAAGATCGTCGTGTTCGACCGTATTCGCAGTGGCTTGAGGGACAGCCTCTCGGGATCAATAGCCGGAATCATGAACACCTCCATCAACGAAACGCTTTCACGTACGATTCTCACAGGAGGTACCGTCTTGTTAACCGTTCTTGCACTCTATTTCTTCGGAGGGCCGGTTCTAAACGACTTTGCATTCTCCTTCCTTGTTGGCGTTATTGTAGGAACCTATTCTTCAATTTTCATCGCCTCGCCAATTGTGCTGTGGTGGACGCGCGCGCGAGGACGCGATGCCACTGCTCTGCGTCGTGAAGTGATTCCGCAAACTACTAGCGCCGGTCGACTGGCCCCCAGATCATAGGTCTCATTTCCAAAAAGCAGGCGCAATTTTCCGCCGCACCGTTCTGAAGTCTCTGACAATAAACATCTTACTGGCATAAGGCCAGAGTAGTGTGTGGTGGGCTACAACTTTGTCCGCTAGCGCGTAGCAGCGCTAATTTCCTTGGATTTGACGGAGACGCCCGCCTTGGGTAGACTCCCGCTCGCTGATTAGGAATCCATCTCTAGAGTCAGGAGTGATTATTGATGCCAGAAGTGATCGTTCGCAAAGGTGAGCCTGTCGATCGCGCCTTGAAACGGCTGAAGAACAAGCTGGATGCCGAAGGCATTCTCGAGGAGGTCCGCCGTTTGCGCGCCTTCGAGACTCCTTCGCAAAAGCACCGCCGCAAGGCCAAAGCCAACGCGAAGCGCGGCCGAACCAAGTTCCGATTTAATCCGTAAGCGTCACAATTAAAGTTAAAGGTTAAATAGTTAAAAAGTCCCCGGGCAAAGCCAGTGGCGATGTCTGCCTCTTTAACATTCAACTTTTAACCTTTTCGCTGTTTTCGAAAAATTTGGTGATCGCTTCGACCAGGCCGTCAATGTCGTGTCGGCGCGCTTCGACAGCGACCTTCAATCCATTCTCACGCGCAGTTTTGGAGGTGATCGGACCAATGCTGGCGATTTGCATGCCTTGCGGCCATGGTAGCTTCAGGGCAAGAAAGTTTTCCACGGTCGAAGAACTGGTGAACGTAATCAAATCCGCGCCCTCTTTCTCAAGCTGGCGCCGCGCACCAGTGATGTCGCGCGTTTCGGGCAAGGTTCGGTAAGCGAGTCCTTCGTCTACGATGGCCCCCAGGGCTGAGAGCTCTTTGGGAAGCACATCCCGCGCTTTCTCGGCTCGGACCAGCAGAATCTTCAAGTTTTCGATGCTTCCCTGTTTTTTAAATTCCTGGACCACCTCTTCCGCCAGAAAATCCTTGGGCTGAAGATCAACATGCAGATGAAAATCTTTCACACGTTGCGCAGTAGCCGGGCCGATGGCTGCAATTCGGGCACCGCCGATCTCGCGCGTGTCGTCGTATAATTTGAAAAAGATGTCAAAAAATCCCTCCACGCCGTTTGCGCTGGTGAAGACAATCCAGTCATAAATGTGGGCGTCCTGTACAAGTTCTGCGAATTCGCGCAAATCACCCGGCGGCTCGATACGAATAGTTGGGAGTTCAATGACGTGGGCCCCGAGGCTCCGCAACTTGTCGCTCAACACGCTGGCTTGTTTTCTCGTTCGCGTTACGACAATCCTTTTGCCGAGCAAGGGCCGTGTTTCGTACCAATTCAGCTTGTCTCGCAATCCCACAACTTCTCCAAACACAGCGACCGCAGGCGGAGTGAAATCATTCGCCACAGCCTTTTGAGCAATGTCTGAAAGAGTGCCTGTTAGCGTTTCGTGTCTGCCTGTAGTGGCCCAGCGAATCAACGCTACGGGCAAATCTGCGCGGACACCGTGCTTTATCATTTCACTCGTGATCGATCCAAGGCGTTCCACGCCCATCAACATAACCTGTGTCCCGCCAAGCTTCGCCAGCGTCGCATAATCGATTACGCTCTCTGTCTTTGTGGGGTCTTCGTGCCCGGTGAGGAATGTGACGTGTGAATTGTGCGCCCGGTGCGTTACAGGGATGCCCGCATACGCCGGCCCAGCGATGGCCGAGGTGATTCCAGGCACAATTTCGAATCGAACCCCTGCATCAAAAAGCGTCTGGGCTTCTTCGGCGCCGCGACCAAACACGAAAGGATCACCGCCCTTCAACCGTACAACCTGCTTTCCTGCGCGTGCTTTCTCGATTAGCAACGCGTTGATTTCATCCTGGCTCATCTGCGATGCTCCGGATGTTTTACCGGCATAGATAATTTCGGCATTCTCGCGCGCCCAGTTGAGGGTCGCTGGATTGGCAAGATGATCGTAAACGATCACATCGGCGTTCTCGATGCATTCCTTCGCTCGCAGCGTAACGAGGCCAAGGTCACCGGGGCCGGCGCCGACCAGATATACCGTTCCACTTTTGCTCATAACCGTAGCCGATGTAGTAACAGACCGGCGAGGCGTTCACCTTCACTCGAGCTGCCTGTCGCTTCGCCTTGACGTGGCTCCGTTGATTGATCAGTAAACAGTTGTCCCCTCAATTTCATCTTGTCGCCGTCAATTGTCGCCAGCACACCTACGGGACAATTACAGTCGCCCTGTAGTAAACGCAGAAACTCTCGTTCGGCCCGCAAACAAAGCAACGTCTCGCGACTAGTCGCAAGCCCGGCAAGCGCCTTCGTTCTTTGATTGTCGGCACGAACTTGAATCGCGATGATTCCCTGGCCGCCTGCAGGCAAAAAAATCTCGCTTGGAAGTGTCTCAATGAAAAAATCGCTTCCGTGGAAGCTGACTTGGCCAGAAGAACCCGACTGGCCGAGGCGTTGCAGACCTGCATGAGCCAGTACGATGGCGTCCCAATTATTCTCGATGAGTTTGCGTATCCGTGTCGGAACGTTGCCGCGCAACTCCACAACCTTGAGATCTCCTCGCTTCCAGAGCAGCTGACGTTTTCTTCTTATGCTACCCGTAGCGATAGAGGCCCCACGCCGAAGCGAAGCGAACCCGCCCGGCTGTTTCGATATCAGCACATCGTTGACCGAGGCGCGTGGAAGAACTGCTGCGATCTCCGTCTCCGGGTTCATTTCACTGGGCAAATCTTTGGCGCTATGGATTGCAATATCGATCTCCCTGGCGAGGAGGGCTCGCTCGATTTCGGCGGTAAACAATCCTTTGCGACCAGATGAAGGAGACAGGGCGCTGCCTTTATCGCCCTGCGTTGCGATAATTTTCGTCTCGATCTCAGTCTGCGGTCGCACGGCTAGAATCGCCTGTTCGACTAGCCGTGCCTGGGTACGTGCCAGGTCGCTTCCGCGTGTACCCATAATAATTTTGGGATTTTCGGCGCTCATAGAGCGCCGCTACAGCTGAGATGGACGCAGCGAAGGATCAACGACAGGCGGGTGTGCCGTCAGCCGCGAACCGGCAATCAGCTCGCGCGATATCTTTTCCAGAAAGTCCCTGACGTGTTCGGCAATAATCGCTTCGGCAGACGCAATTTGTTGACGGCGGAGCGCGAGGGACTGTTCAGCAACGGATCGCAATGCATCGATGTCGTACAGGTACACGCCTTCCATCTCGTTCACGGCAGGATCCACATCTCGTGGGACGGCGATATCGATGATAAAAAGTGGGCGATCGATCCGATGAACCAACATTGGGCCCAGGTTTGTCTGCGTTAACAGCGGAGCCTCTGAAGAAGTAGAGGTAATAAGGATGTCGATCTCGCCGCATTGCTGCGGCCACTGATCGAAATTCACGTCGCGGCCGCCGACCTTTTGCGCCAACTCCCTGGCACGGTCATTTGAACGATTGCTTACCCGAAGATCCATCACTCCCCGGGAAACCAGAGCGCGCGCCGTACGCTCGCTCGTTTCGCCTGCCCCCAAAACCAAAACGCTACAGTTGCCTAGTTCGCCAAAAATTTTCTCGGCCAGGTCAACGGCAACCGAGCCGACCGAAACGGAACCGCGCGCGATTTGCGTATGCGTCCGGACTTGTTTTGCGACGCGAAAAGCACGTTGAAACAATCTATGAAGCAGCGGCCCAACCGCACCATCGGTCCGAGCGGATTGGTAAGCTTTCTTTGTTTGGCCAAGAATTTCAGTTTCCCCAACGACCATCGAATCAAGCCCACAAGCGACGCGGAACAGATGTTGTACACACTCTTCGGCTTCGTAACGGTAAAACGGCGGCGTTTCGCTGTGACCGCCGACGATGACTTCGCTGCGTTGCGACAAGCATTGGGCGATCTCATCTGTTGATACGCGTTTCTCTGACACGCCATACACTTCGACGCGGTTACACGTGGCGAGCACCAGCGCTTCAGCGCAGCCGGCTTGACGAAGGGCAGAGCCGGCCGCGGCGCCGCCGGCGAAACGCTCTCGTGTTTCGACGTTGGCAGTGTGATGACTGAGCCCGACGCAAAAAAGATTCATGGAACCGAGTGTGTTTGCGCCGAGAACGTGATTCCCCAGAGAAGCGTCAGAGCCACGCTGAATCCGATAATACACAGCGCTGCAATCCGCTTGGGCGCGATTCGCCGCAGATAGCGACCTTGCAAAATCGCGGCGTAGAGTAACCAAACGGCAACGGCAGCGATCACTTGAATGCGTGGAAGAGGTCGGCCCGTGAAAAAGCCACCGATGATTCCGATCGTGTACAGAATAAAGCCCCACCAGAGTAGACGCGTAATTGCCGCAAAAAGGTCAGTCAGTGGCGGCAGGAAATAGAAAGTCGAATGCAAGTGATGTGTCTTGAGCTGGCGTTCTTGCACCAGATACATCACCCCGGCGATGCAGGCGAGGGCGAACGCGCCGTAAGCTATCAGCGAAATGGATGCGTGAAATTCCAGAGCAGGGTTTGCCGGAACTTTCACCGCATGACGAACATCGATTGGAGCTATCAGCGCGAAACCTTGCAACAGAAGCACAAGCGGCGCAGTGAATGCGCCCATAAGTGACAGCCGGTACGTCGGCCCGACCAGCATATAGATCAACGCGATAGACCAGGCGAGGAAGACGAACACCTCAAACAGGTTCGTTAGCGGACAACGTCCCAGCGAATTCCCTCGCATGAACAGGAACGCTGTTTGGAAAATAAAACCCAGTCCGATCGCCAGAAAACTAAATCTTCCGGGTTGAAAAACGCCTGCGCGTAAAGCAACGCCGGTGCGTACCACTGCCGCAAGAAAACAGATTGTTGAAACGATGAGAAGATTTCGGTCCACCAAAGCCTATTCTAGAGGCGCTTGGCTTTATGGCAA
>DASREH010000078.1:0-50268 GCA_035652195.1 Candidatus Udaeobacter sp.
GCGACGCTAGTGCATTTATCAGACCCGTCAAAATATTTCCCTCGGTTGAACCAATCCCTGGATGCTCGAGCTGGACGCAACAGGGCACCTAGCTTACAAGAGATTGCAGCCGCCGCAAACGATCAGTCCCGGTGAACCTGAAAAGAACTTCTTGGATCCTAATTATCGTTTGTGCGTTGGCCGCGATTACAGTTTTCGGCGCATCCGAAGGACCCGAAAACGACGTTATGGAGGTCCGATCTGTTCTGCAGGCGCAGCAGGAGGCTTGGAATCGCGGCGACATCGATGGGTTCATGAGTGGATACGCGCACTCCGCATCAACGGTATTTATATCGGGCGACAGCATCAGTCGGGGTTGGGAAACGGTGCGCGACCGTTACAAAGAAAAATATTCTGACCGAACCAAGATGGGTACACTCACGTTTTCCGATTTGGAAATCACGCCATTGGGAGTTGACGCGGCAGTGGCCTCAGGTCGCTGGACTCTGAAGCGGGAATCCGATCAGCCACACGGCCGATTCACTTTAATTCTTAAACGCCTCCCCGAAGGCTGGCGAATCGTGCACGATCATACGTCCGCAGCTGCGGCGCCATGATTCAGTTCGGGATTCCCGGCGAACCATCTCCGATCCTGGCCAGTAATTAATACAAATCACGCGCGTAGCCGCGCCAGGAGTTTCTCGTGAATATTATCGAAGCCGCCGTTACTAAACACCGCGACCACATCGTTTGGCTGTAGCATCGGCACAATTCGTTCAACGATGGCGTCGGCGTTCCTCTCATAAAACGCAGGACGACCCGCCTCGACAATGGCGGCCACAACTCGTTCGGGATTTAAACGCTCTTTTTCAGGAATCTGCTCCAACTTCGCTACCTGCGAAATGAAAACGCCGTCGGCCAGCTTCAAGGCGTCAGGAAGCTGCTGCTGAAAGATTGCGCGCCGCGTGGTGTTGGAGCGGGGTTCGAATACGGCCCAGAGTCGATTCCCACGAAAGCGATGGCGCAACGCGGCTAAAGTGGATGCAATCGCAGTAGGATGATGCCCGAAATCGTCGACGACCTTCACGCCGCGCGCTTCTCCACGGATTTCCTGTCGTCGCGCGATTCCCGTAAAACTCTTAAATGCGCTGTCAATTTTCGCCTTAGGCACATCATAAAAACGTGCTGCCATCGCGGCCATGGCAGCGTTATGTACATTGTATTCCCCAACCAGGGGGATCTCGAAGCTTTCATCTCCAAGTTTGAATCTGGAACCTTCAGCCGAGCAGCTAACGTCACGGATTCGTTGGGCGCAGTTTTTCGAGAAACCCACTTCAATCATTTGTGCGAGACAATCTTTTGCCACTTCGACGCAATTGGGATCGTCGCCGTTCAGCAGCACCATGCCGTTCCGGGGAACAATGTTGAGCAAACGCCGGAAGCTTAGCTTGATTTCATCGAGATTGTTAAAGATGTCCGCATGATCAAACTCGATGTTGTTGATGATTAGCAGTTCCGGCAGGTAATGAACGAATTTTGATCGTTTATCGAAGAATGCCGTGTCGTACTCGTCGCCTTCGATGACGAAATATTTCGAGTCGTTCAGCCGAGCCCCCTGACCCAGATTTGTCGGAATTCCGCCGATTAGATAACCGGGTTTGTATCCGGCTGTCTCTATGATCCAGGTGAGAAGTGCGGTGGTGGTTGTTTTCCCGTGTGTGCCGGTCACCACAAGATTATGACGACCACGCAGGAAATAATTCTTCAGCACTTCTGGCAACGACAGGTAAAGGAGCTTCCTGTTCAGCACTGCCTCCACCTCGGGATTGCCGCGCTTCATTGCATTTCCGATGACCACCACATCTGCGTCGGACGGGATATTTTCCTCGCGATACCCTTCCTTTAGCGTGACCCCCTTCCCTTTAAGAAATGTGGACATTGGCGGATAAACATTTTCGTCCGATCCGGTGACCGTGAATCCACGCTCCTTGAGAGCGGCCGCCACCGACGCCATGGCCGTGCCGCAAATCCCAAGAAAATGAAAACTCTTCGGCGCTCCTTTCACGCGGATTCTTTACGCCGCATGACGAATTTCGCCAGCGCAATCGGAAAGGTCACTTCTTCTCGAAAACCTCCACCGCCGCCCATGTGTCGCCGGGAGGAGCCTGTTCGTATTCTAGCGCACGACTCAGATACATCTTTGCGAGCAGATCGTCTGGATAAAACTCCAGGAACCGTGAAAACAGAATTTTTGCGGCAGTAAAGTCACGTACGCGGAATTTCTCCAGTGCCTCCTCGTATGTATCAAGCCACTTTAAAAATTCTGTATCCACCTCCTCGCCCCGGGCGGCGACAAACGTAAAGACATCCACGGGCTTGGTTTTGCCTTTTACCTGCACTCGAGCCACGGAGCGAAGGTGAACCTCGTCTCTTACCAGTTCGGCTGCTGAGGCGCCGACGAGAATATCCACGCCATAGATTCGGGTGAGACCTTCGAGCCGGGACGCAAGATTCACCGAGTCGCCAATCACCGTGGGATCCATCCGCTCGTGCGACCCAATATTCCCGACGATCACCTCGCCTTGGTTGATCCCGATGCCCATGCCCAGACCCATGCGGCCTTCCTCCCGCCATTTTTTATTCAGCTCCCACAGTTCGCGCCGCATCGCCAATGCTGCGCGCGCGGAATCCTTCGCATCCTCCGCCATGCCACGACTGCGCACGTTGCCCCACACCGCCATGATGGCGTCACCGATGAACTTATCGAGCGTACCGCCATTCCTGAAAACGACGGAGGTCATTCGACTTAGATACTCGTTCAATTGTGAAACGAGCGCTTCAGGATCGGCCTTTTCTGATAACGTGGTGAAACCCACCAAATCCGAAAACAAAATTGTCGCAGGGATACGGATGCCACGAAGCGAGCTATAATAACTGTCTGGATTTTCCAGGACTTCCCGGACCAGATTTTTCGACACGTACCGCTCCAGAGTTCGTCGAGTGCGCAATTTCTCGAGACGTTCGACATAGTATTCGAAACCTAACGAGAACAATCCGCTCAATAGCAGCGCGGACAGAACAGGCACCGTAAGAAGGAACAGGCCTGTACGATCGTAAAGAAATCGTGCCGCGATGAGATAAGTCCCCGCAATGATGATGAGTGCGCCAACACACAGCAACGGTCTTCGCAAGAAACCTATCAACAACCATGCCGCCAGGCCTGCCACACCCACAAGCGCGAGGCCAAACTTCGGCGAAGTGGGATGCAAAAATTCATGGTTCATGGCCGCGGCCATGGCCTGCAAATGCAACGCAGGACCCGGCGTGGTTGGGCTCATCGGCGTATCGAAAAAGTCGTGTAGAACCTGTGCGGACGAACCCACCATCACGATCTTGTCTTTGAAAAACGCGCCGTCGGCGTAGTTGGCATGCCAAAACTTTGGATCGAAAACTTCATAAAGCGGCCGCGGTGCGAAGGCATCCGGCGACGTGAAACGAATCAAATGACCCCGAAAATCCTGCGGCACGTCATTGGAGTGACCGATTTTGGCCAGGGCCCGCGCGGCGAGGGATTGATAAATCTCCTGGCTTGGATCTGGCGGTAAATCTGCAAGTTGCCGATCAGTTACACGATAGGTTGCGGCGCGGATCTTTCCGTCAATCGGGTCGGCCCAGAAATTTACGAACCCTACCCGATCGTCCTGCAATTGCGGCGGCGGAATCAGCGTGTTATTTGGCGTGACAGCCTGGGACGCATTCGCCACGTCAAAATTAGCGCCGATTACAACTTTATCGCGGTAACGATCAAGCGCAGCATGAAACGAAGGATCACCGTCATTTGGAGGACTAAAGATCATGTCGAAGATGACTTCGCGCGCGCCCGCGGCAAACAAGCGATCAAGCAATAGCGTCCACACTTCCCGGGACCAGGGAAATGGCTTTTCCTTCATCAGCTGAAACGCGCGATTGCTGGCGATTTCTTCAGAAGTCAATGGCGGCAACTGCAAGGTGCTTTGGTCAATTCCAAGGAAAACAAAATCGGACGGCGCGCGCGTTTTGCGCCCTTCGCGTCGAAGCAGGTCTTCAAAGCTCTGTTCTGCGCGCCATGGCGCTGAGATAAACGGGACACTTGAAAAAAAATGACCGGCAATGAGGCAGCCGGTCCAAAAAGCACAAATAAGAGCCAGGACCAGCAAACGATGATGCAGGCGCCAATGCATGCGGCGTCGAATTTAGCATTAAAACGTTGCAGCGTTAAGCATTGAACACCTTGAGGAGCACTTCCGAAGAAAGCAGTTGTCATTCTCCAGTCGCTATTTATTGTTCGTGGCTCGGCGCCGCCGCGTCGTGACGATCTGCGCACCTGGTTCCGCGCGACGGGACTACATCAGCGAGTGAGGTCGCGAAGATCGATGATGAAATAAACAGCTCGCTGAACGAGGAGCCCTGAAGCGATTTGGGGAAACAATTATGCCTAGAGCTACTAACGCCCCGGCGAGCCGGGCGCGACGCAAACGCATCTTAAAAAAAGCCAAGGGCTATCGAGGACGCCGTTCCAAACTGTTCCGCTACGCGAAGGACGCAACCATGAAGGGCCAGTATTGGGCCTATCGTGATCGTAAAACGCGTAAACGCACATTTCGTTATCTCTGGATTCAACGATTGAACGCTGCGGCTCGCGCAAATGGACTGACGTACAGCCGGTTTGCAGAGGGATTAAAGGCTGCGGGCATCGGCATTGACCGCAAAATCCTCGCACACCTTGCAGTCAGCGATGACGCCACATTCAAGTCGATTGTGGAACAGGCAAAAAGCGCGCTGCAAAAGAAAAACAAAAAGGCAGCGTGATCTTGCCGTTGAAGCGACGGAGCGCTGACGCGTTGCAGCGGATTCGCTTGAACGTTTAAACTCTTCAACGGCTCAACGCATGCACCCACTCCAACAACTGCGTGACGACGCTGTGCGCGAAATCGAAGCGACGGTTGATGAACAAGCGCTCGAGACTGCGCGCATAAAATACCTGGGCAAAAGCGGCAGCGTATCTGCATGGGGCGAGCAGATGAAAACGCTGAGCAAAGAGGAAAAACCGGTCGTTGGGAAATTGCTTAATGAAGTGCGCACCACCGTCGCCGCTGCCATTGAAACGCGCTCGGCAGGTTTTCGAGCGCAAAAAGAATCGAAAGCTCTCGAAACGATTGACGTCTCCCTGCCTGGAACCCTCCACGAAATCGGCGCTCTGCATCCGCTGACGCAGATATGGGAACGTTCCATAGAGATTTTTCGACGGATGGGATTCGCCCTGGCCGACGGACCGGATATTGAGGACGAATGGCATTGTTTCGACGCGCTGAATACGCCGCCCGAACATCCGGCGCGAAACGAACAGGACACATTTTATTTGCCCGACGGTCGCTTGCTGCGAACTCACACTTCAACGGTCCAGATTCGCACGATGCGAGACGCTTTCCCGCCGATTCGTGTGATTGCCCCCGGCGCCGCCTATCGCCGTGATGAACTCGACGCGACGCACAGCCCGCAGTTTCATCAAATTGAAGGACTTTATGTTGATGAAAACGTCAGCGTTGCCGATTTAAAAGGCGCCCTTGAATTTTTCATGCGCGAACTTTTTGGTTCGAGCACGCAAGTGCAATTTCGGCCGCACTTCTTCCCCTTCACCGAGCCGAGTCTCGAAGTCTATGTAAAATCGAAAGCGCTCAAGAGTGGAGAACGCTGGATCGAAGTCGCCGGTTCGGGGGTGGTGCATCCCGCGGTTTTCGAGCAAGTCAACAAAGCGCGCGGTGACAAGGCGTATGATCCCGCAAAATGGAGCGGCTACGCATTCGGCCTCGGCATGGACCGCCTGGCCATGATCCTGTTCGACATTCCTGATATCCGCTTGTTCGCGCAGAACGATTTGCGCTTCCTTCGCCAGTTCGCATGAATGCACGTTTATCACCTCAAGCCAAGTCGCGGAACCTCTGGGTAGCTCTGGTATCGAAACATAGACAAGAGGTCTCGACTGCGCTCGACATGACATTGAAAAGACAATGAAGTTTTCTGTTAATTGGTTGCGCGAATTCGTTGACCTTCCTGAACAGCCGGAGGAGATCGCCGATCTGCTTACGCGAGCAGGCGTGGAGACGGAAAAAATCGAGAGGCGCGACACGAAGCTCGAGCAGGTAGTCGTTTCTCAAATTATCGCCTCGTCGCGCCATCCGAACGCCGATCGACTCTCCGTTTGCGAAGTGGACGACGGCAGCGGCATCAAACGTCAGATCGTTTGCGGCGCAACAAACTACAAGGTTGGAGACAAGGTACCGTTGGCGTTGCCAGGGGCGAAACTGCCGAATGGACTGGAGATTCGGAAAAGCAAACTGCGCGATGTCGAGTCGGAAGGGATGCTTTGCAGCCCCATCGAACTCGGCCTTGGCCAGGACGCGTCTGGTCTTTTAATTTTGTCGCCCGATGCCCAAGTCGGCACACCCGTCGCCGATCTTTTCCCGGCTGATACAATTTTGGATGTCGAGATCACGCCTAATCGTGGGGATTTGCTGAGCCATTTCGGTCTCGCCCGCGAAATTGCGGCGCTGACCAGAAAAAATCTAAGGTCGATCCCAGGCGAATCGCCGGTGACAGTCAAAAAGGCCGGTGTGAAAATAACTTCAACACGCGAATGTCCGTTTTTTTCCGTCCGGAAAATCGACAACGTCAGCGTTGGACCGAGTCCGCAATGGTTGCGCGCGAAGATCGAGAGCGTTGGAATGCGCTCGATCAACAACATCGTCGACATTTCCAACTTCGTGATGCTCGAATTGGGTCAACCGACTCACGCGTTCGATGCTGGCAAATTGAAGGGAAACATCAACGTGCGGCTCGCGCACGACGGCGAGAAGTTTCTCGCGCTCGATGGAAAGACTTATTCGCTCAAGCCGAATCATTGTGTAGTGGCGGATGAAGAGCAGGCAGTTGGAATCGCCGGAGTCATGGGCGGCGAAGAAACCGGCGTGACTGATTCAACGAAGAACGTGTTGCTTGAAGCGGCTTACTTTCTGCCGGCCAGCGTCCGCCGTACCGCCCGCGAACTGAGTTTGCCGAGCGATGCCAGCTATCGGTTCGAGCGGGGCGTGGATCCTGCCATGATCCTGCGCGCATCCCATCGGGTCACCGAGTTGATTCAGCAAATCGCAGGCGGCACACCGGCAACCGAGATCAATGTGGCTGGCGAACTGCCTGCAAATCCGGCCGATGTTTCGTTGAGTTATGACAAATGCGATCGGGTGATTGGGGTCGCAATCGAACCGAAGGTCGTTGATGAGATGCTGACGGGATTCGGTTTAAAAAAAATCAGCGCTCGCATAGCGCCGAAATGGGAAATTCCAAGTTACCGGTCCGATTTACAGCGCGACGTCGATCTCATCGAGGAAGTGGTGCGAGCATACGGCGCAGAAAAAATTCCGGGGACAAATCGGAGCCGGTTTACGGCTTCGAGTACGGCTGATGTGGCGCACGACTTGGAATCAAAAATACGGCAGCGTTTGGTTGCGACCGGCCTTAATGAAGTGCGAACATCGAAGCTGCTGCCAAGAGAAAGATTCGGTTTTGCAGAAAACGCCATCGAATTGCGAAATCCTCTGAGCGAAGACCATGTGGCATTGCGCCCCAGTTTGTTGCCAGGGTTACTTGACGTTCTTGACCGCAACATTCGTGCGGGAACAGAACGCGTCGCGATCTTTGAAATAGGTAGAGTTTTCCAACCACCTGGCGGCGCCGAAGAGAGACGCCTGGCAGTTCTCCTGTGGGGTAATGCCGACAGCGAAATTCATTGGCGAAACGAAAAGCGCCGCGTCGATTTTTTTGATTTAAAAAGCGCGATTGAACAGACAAGGGCCGGTTTAACTTTTCGCCGCGGCCAGCACAACAACTTTGCCTTCGTTGTGGAAATGATTGCAGGCAATCAATCGCTTGGGCTGGGAGGGCAGCTTTCAAACACCATTGCCTCAAAAATTGACGCATCTGGCGCTGTGTTTGTTGCCGAAGTCTCGCTCGATATTGCAGGCGACGATTCGCAGGCACGAAAAACTTTTCGCGAACTCGCAAAATTTCCTGCTATTTCGCGCGATGTCGCGATGATCGTTGCTGACGATTTGACGCACGAAAGGATCCTGGACGTGATCTGCAATCCGCCGGAGCCGTTGTTGGAACGAGCCGAGATCTTTGATCTCTTTTGCGGCACCGAAATTAGTAAAGGCCAAAAGTCGGTCGCATATCGATTGACATATCGTGAACGGAGTCGCACACTGACGGGCGAGGAAGTAAACGCAGCACACGCGAAAATTCGCGAGCGATTGCGAAACAAACTCGGCGCAGAATTGCGAGAATAGTTCTTTGATACTTGGAGAGTCGTTTGTTGAGGGTTGGGAAGAAAACCAGTGCTTTTCTCTCAACTCTCAACCAGCGGCTCTCATCAGTCGCGGATGGTTTTCGTGCTTTACCCTGCGATGTTCGAGATTACAGGTGGGATTCCCGAACCGATATTTGGTTAACCTAAGGAGGCTGAGTCGCCCGGAGAAGATGGCAGGCCTTAATTGGAAGTCAGAAGCTACGGCGACGGTCGTCCGCCCGTTACAAAAAGGGAACGGGACATCCGCCTAAACGGCATCAGTGGGGTAACTTCTTTTTAAAACCCGGATCGATTTTCGATCCGGGTTTTTTGTTGGGTACCAAAGGGTTGGAAGCTTGAAACTTTCTGTCAGTAAACGCGCGGCGACGCTTCAACAATCCACGCCTTGCGGTTCATCGGATTTGAAAATTCTGCACCGCGCTCCACAGTGCGCCTGACATGCGCGCGCTGTTAGCTCTCGAGGACGGGCGATTTTTCGAGGGCGAATCCTTTGGCGCAACCGGCACGTGTGTCGGCGAAGTCTGTTTCAACACGGCGATGACCGGCTACCAGGAAGTGTTAACGGACCCTTCTTACCGCGGACAAATCGTAGCCATGACTTACCCGTTAATCGGCAATTACGGCACGAACTCTCTCGACCAGGAAAGCCGATCACCGCACGTGCGCGGCTTTGTCATCGAAGAGCTGAGCGAAGTGCCGAGCAACTGGCGCTCGGAAATGTCGCTCGATGAATATTTAAAGAAATGGAAAATCCCCGGCGCTCAAGGAATCGATACACGTGCTTTGACCCGCCACCTGCGGACGCGTGGGGCGATGAAAGCGTGTCTCACAACGGAAGAAATTTCACCAGAGGACGCCACGCAGGCAGCCATCGAGGGCGAAGGCGTCGTCGGCATGGATTATGTTCGGCAAGTTTCAGCTCGGCAAATTTACCGGTGGGACCCGGACGACAAACTGAGTGAGCCGTGGTCGCTCCAATCGAACAATGGTGGAATTAAGCCCAAGCTTCCACCCATTCGTTTTCATATCGTGGCGTACGATTACGGGATCAAAGAAAACATTCTGCGGCTTCTGCGACAGAAAGGCTTCGGCATCACCGTCGTGCCGGCAGGTACAACGGCCGAACAAGTGCTTGCTCTAAACCCGGATGGGATTTTTCTCTCCAACGGTCCGGGCGATCCGGCGGCCCTCGCCTATGCACATAAAACAACGCGCGATTTGATCGGTAAGAAACCGATTTTCGGAATTTGCCTGGGGCATCAGGTGCTCGGCTTCGCGTTCGGCGGCTCCACTTACAAACTAAAATTCGGCCACCACGGTGCGAACCAGCCCGTCAAAGACCTGAGCAACGGTAAAGTGGCAATCACGTCGCAAAACCACGGGTTTGCGGTCGATCCGAAAAGCCTGCCGCCAAACATCGAAATAACACACATTAATTTGAACGATGGCACCGTGGAAGGCATGAGGCACAAGGAGTTGCCAATATTTAGTGTTCAATACCACCCTGAAGCCGCACCCGGGCCGCACGATGCGTCGTACTTCTTCGATGAATTTGCAGATCTGATTGAAGCACAAAGATAGTCGCGGCCCAATGCATGCGAAACAAACTACTGTCGATTGATCTCGGGCGTTGACCGCCGCTCGGAGCGGCCCAAATTTGATTTATGTTTAATTCAACCAACAAACGTACTGTCTTGAGAGTCGCAGTGGCTGCTACTTTCATCGCAGCACTAACCTGCGCGCCGCTTGCCATCGCGGCGGATACCGCGCATGAAGGCGACGCCGCGGCCTCAAAGGAAGTAACCGGCGAAGTGGTCGATATGATGTGTTACGTCGATCATAACGCCGTCGGCGAAAAACATGGCCAGTCTTGCGGTGCAAAGTGCATCAAGAGTGGTGGACCAGTCGGTATCGTCAGTGACGGGAAAGCTTATCTTGTTGTTGGCGAACACAAGCCGATCAACGACGAGCTCGCTGAGTATTGCGGCAAGAACATCACGGTGAAGGGGAAGCTCGCCGAGCGTGGTGGCATCGCAATGCTCGAGAATGTCGAGATTGTTAAGAAGTAATCGGCTCGCCGCAACGGCTGGGCTTTAGAAGAAATTGAAGCACGCACAACTGATCAGCGTCACTAATCAGTTTGCGTGCAGCGCTTCGCCTCCGTTTACGGAAAGCAGATTGAGGTGACGATCGGAATCCGATTCCGATCGTCTGCAGTCTCACTTGTAATATGGGCGGAGCGACGGACGAAGTTTTCCGACCTTAAGAGCTGTCTCGATTTCCGGATCAGACACTGCCGCATCAGCCAGTTTTCGCGTCTCGCCTGCCTCTAAAGCGGCTATCGGCAATCCGGCGCAAAACAAAATGCGATTCGCGGTTAATGCGGCAATTCGCGGTCCCGGAGTTAGAATACCTGGCAAATTTAGCGGGTCTGCGCCGCTCAACGTAATCAGTTCGCCATTTGGCTGCGACTTGCGAACAGAACGGAGCAAACCGATGGCCTCAGGCAAAGCAAATTGCTCGCCGCCAATGCCTCCCACAAAATAGCCTCCGCGGATTTCGCCACGCGCTTCCCATCGGCGATAAATTCGTCCGAGCTCATACCATGTCACCGGGAAACTTTCACGCTCAAGAAGACGTCGGAACACAACACCGTATCGACGCAGTAAGACTCGCGCGAATTTCTCAACCGCGGCCTCGCGTCCCGAGCTTTGTGCTCCATTCCCAGAAGCGGACTCAATGTCGGTCCTCAGCAATGACCAACGTCCGGCAAATTCGATGCTGGCGAGATTGGTTTTCCGCCGTCGTTTTCCGGCATTTCTACCAAATGTTGGTCGCTTATTTGACGGTACCAGCAAAGCCCTTAGCCCGTCGAAGCTGTCCGAAGTGACAAGACCCTGCGCGGCAAGTTGGGACAAACCATCTTCAACTTGTGAAGGCATTAGTGCACTGAGGCGCACCAGTTCGCTGAAGAAGAGCGCACCGCCACTCGCAAGTGTTTCCATGAGAGTTCGGGCTGGCACCGAGAGTTCCATTGCGCGATTTGCATGTGTTAAATGAAGCCAATGCTGGAGGTTTTCGCGTTGGTAAAGCGCAATTGGACTGGTTCGCAACGGTGCAGTAGTGCGCCCGTTTGGATTGTGCGGCGCGCTAAACCGTCCCCAGCCAATTCGTCCAGAAAAACAGAGCCGATCCAGCCAGTCAGGATCGTAGTCGCGAACCCGCGCGGCCAGAACCGCGGATTCCCAGCCGGCCAATGGCAACTCACAGCCGTCCAATTGCTCCAGCACCGATTCCAAACCCTCGGGACCCTCGACACGATGTTCCGCATCAACGTGCTGCCACGCGAAGAGAAAGCGATAAAAATCCTGTGGCGAAACGGGCCGGATTTCGGCACGCAGCCGATCGATCGTGAGCCGATGGATCCGTGCCAGCAATCTCCGATCGCACCATTCCTGCTCGGTGGCGTTCGGGCGAAACTTGCCACGGAGGACAAACCCCTCCGCTTCCAGTGCCAGCAGGGAGGAGTCAATTTCTGATTCTGGTAATATCAATATTTCCGACAGCTCGCGAACGCTGATCGGTCCACAAACTTCCATCCGCCCGCGAAGAAGTTCGCGAATCGCAACCGGGCGCTCCCAGGTCTCTCCGTGCAGTGAGCCAGGAATGACCAATGCAGGTTCAATCCGAGCGCCGGGATGAATCTCCCGGATCATGGAGAGTCGCTCCGCTGCGGCCAAAAAGTTTCTTTCCTCGAGCCGGACTTTCGTTGCTCGATTGGCGCTAATGAGTTCTTTCAACAAATGTTCAGTGGACGCGCCATTACCGTCGTGATGCGTCGAAACTCGGGCTTCTTCCTCCGTCATCAGGCCAAGCAACATCAACGTGTCGTGCAGTTCGTCAGGAGTCGTTGCCCCAGGCCACGCTTCCTTTTGAACCTTCTCGATTGCCGCCGCATCGAGAACGCCTAATCCATCACTGCCGCGGCCGCCGCCCGACTCGGATGCGCGGCGGGTGTAAACTGCCTGAGTACGACGTTCTTCCAAAGGCGCGTTGTCCAGAAACGCATATGGCCGCGCATTAAGAATCTCTGAGGCAAACGGCGATGGTTCAGGCAAATCGCGCGCAATACAACGAATCTCGCCGCGTTCGATTTTGCGTAACACTTCTTCCAGTCCGTCGATGTCCATGGCTTCGGTCAAACAATCGTCAATGGTCTGTTTGACTAACGGATGATCCGGAATTTCGCGGTCGCCCACGATGTGCTCCAGACAGGCCAGTTGATCAGGAAAAACCGCAGCCAGCAGGTTTTCCGATTCCATCCGTTGCAGTGGAGCAGCGATCTTTGCGCCGCCACGAAAACGAGGAACTGCCAATGAGCGGGTAGCGTTCCAGCGCCAGCGAATAGTGAACATGGGCGCATCCAGCAATGCCTGAACCAGCAGATCGCGAACTGTTTTCGAGTTCAGATAACGAAAAACCTCTTCGAGCGGAAATGAATGTTGCGTGCCGAGCGAAATGACAATGGCGTCGTCCGTCGCAGCTGCTTGAAGCTCAAAATTGAACGATCGGCAAAAACGTTTTCGCAATGCCAGTCCCCAGGCACGATTGATCCGGTTGCCGAACGGAGAATGAAGCACCAATTGCATGCCGCCGGATTCATCAAAAAAGCGTTCCATCACCAATGTTTGCTGTGAGGGAATTGCACCCAGGGAGCGATAAGCTTCTGAAAAATAGTCCGTCAGTTGCTGGGCAGCCTCCGGCGCCAATTGCATTTCCTTCGTGAGCCAGTCGGCGGGATTCTGTGCATCGGCCAGTCTCCGCTCGATTTCGATGCGAAAATCGGATACGGCATTCGACAATTCTGAGGTGCGCGCTGGAGCTTCTCCGAGCCAAAATGGAAGTCCCGGCGGCTGCCCCTTGGCGTCCTCAACGCGCACCACGCCTGAATTGACGCGGAGAATTCGCCACGACGCATTCCCCAGCTGAAAAATATCTCCGGCTAAACTTTCGACCGCGAAATCCTCATTCACGGTGCCAACGAAAGTTTCCGACGGATCAAGAATCACGCGATAATCGGCATTATCTGGAATCGCGCCTCCGGACGTCAGCGCGACAAGCCGCGCGCCACGCCGTCCACGCAAGCGATGATTGATTCCGTCATGATGAACCAACGCTGAACGCCGGCCGCGTTTGGTGCTAAAACCCTCGGCCAGCATTTTTACAACACTATCAAAATCGTCCCGGGTGAGATTGCGGTATGGCCAGGACGATTGCGCAAGGTTGAAGAAATCATTTTCATCCCAATCTTCAGCCGCCGTTGCCGCAACAATTTGCTGCGCCAGAACGTCCAGCGGCTTTTCTGGAATTGTAAGGCGATCCAGCTCACCACGCTGGACACACCGAAGTAATGCCGCACATTCGATGAGCTCATCGCGGCTCAATGGAAAGATGCGTCCTTTTGGCAGGCCCCCACGCTTGTGTTCGGCCCGGCCTACGCGCTGCAGAAGACTTGCAATCGACCGCGTCGTTCCGAGCTGGCAGACCAGATCCACCGAACCGATGTCAATCCCGAGCTCAAGAGAAGCCGTGGCCACGAGCGCCTTGAGTTCCCCCCGCTTCAATCGATCTTCGGCATCCAGCCGCAACTTCGCGGAAAGACTTCCGTGATGCGACGTCACCGCGTCTGCCCCGAGCAGTTCACTGAGATGGTGCGTCACGCGCTCAGCCATTCGACGGGTGTTCACGAATACCAAGGTGGTACGGTGCGCCTGAATCAACTCTGCCAGGCGACGATAAATTTCCTCCCAAACTTCGTTCGACATGACCGCCTCGAGCGGCGAAGCCGGAAGCTCGATATCCAAATCCAATTCGCGCCGGTGACCGATATCAATGATCTCGCAATCCGGGCTCCCAGCTGCGTCGACGGAGCGGGTTCCTACTAAAAATCGGGCAACCTCTTCTACCGGCTTCTGCGTTGCAGACAGCCCTATGCGTTGAAGCCTTCCGCCTGAGACCGACTTCGTTAAGGCAACCAATCGCTCGACACTTAGCGCGAGATGGGCGCCACGCCGGTCGTCCACAACGGCATGAATCTCGTCCATAATAAGCGTTCGCACGCTGCGCAACATTTCCCGACCCGATTGAGACGTAAGCAACAGGTACAATGACTCCGGCGTCGTAACGAGAATGTGTGGGGGCCTTTTAATCAGCGCCTGCCGTTGCGCGGCCGTTGTGTCGCCAGTGCGGACTTCCGCGCGCACATCGATGTCCCGGCCTTCAGTTCGATTCAGCAATTCGCGAATTCCAACGAGCGGTTCCTGTAAATTCTTGCGGATGTCGTTGCTCAGCGCTTTAAGAGGCGAGACGTAAACGACCTGCGTTTCGTCAGGCAAATCTGTTTGCGCGCCTTTGCGAAAGAGCGCGTCCAATGAGGCAAGGAACGCAGCCAGTGTTTTGCCCGAACCGGTCGGCGCTGAAATCAATACATGTCGGCCGGATTGAATGGCCGGCCAACCCCGCGACTGCGGTTCTGTTGGAGATCCGAATGTCTGCTCGAACCACTGGCTGACTACCGGGTGAAATCGGAAAGAATGCATGAAGCAACCGCAAACGCGGAACACGTAACTTATGCGAAGGCGGGAGAAAGAAAAGTTCCCGGGCGAAAACGAGATTTCGCAAACCCTGTCGCAAACGATGTCACGGTGGCAACCTATCGCCTGGTAAACGGCGGCGTAGCTAGCTTCTCGCCCTTAGCGCGACGACTTCACGCAACATTCGCACACTATCCTTGAAAAACTGCACCTTGCTGCCTTCAGCGTGATTCCAGCGCACCGGGATTTCACGAATTCGCAGTCCGGCGTGCTGAGCCAGATAAAGCAATTCGACGTCAAACGCGAAGCCGTCGAGTCGAGCAGACTCCAAAATCGGGCGGCAGGCATCAAGACGAAAAGCTTTAAACCCGCATTGAGTATCCCAAAAGGGCAATCCAGTAGCGAGGCGGACCAGCAAGTTGAACGCCCGGCCAGCCTGTTCGCGTCGCCATGGTTGATGAATGCCGATCAAACGGCGATCGAGCGCGCGAGATCCAAATGCAATGTCAACCTGACCATTCGCAATCGCCTCGATCAATTTCGGTGTCTCCATCAGCGGAGTGGAAAGATCCGCATCAAAAAACAGACCAATTGGTCGTTGCGCGGCAAGCAGGCCCGAACGTACCGCGGCACCCTTGCCGCGATTTGGAAAATTCTCGAGCAGCCGGGTTTCGATGCGGGCATGTTTCAATCGTTCACGGGTGATCGTCCCCGTGTCATCACTCGATCCGTCGTTCACGACGATCAATTCACTTTCTGGTGCGTTGGCGGAGAGATATTCGAGTGTCAGCCGAAGCGTCTCTCCAATTCGGCCCGCTTCATTAAAACAGGGAATCACGACGGAGAACGGCGGAAGCATCAGAGCGTTAAAACAGTTGAAGTGTTAAACATTGAAGCGCCCGAATTTCCAGCCTCTCAACGCTTCAACGCTTCAATGGTTAAGCACTTCAACGGTAGATTTCGATAACAAACTTCCCGTTTGGATCGCTATAGCCGCGGTACATCCCAGCCGTGTTAAAAGGCAACACGACGCTGCCCTGATGATCAATCGCAACCAGTCCACCGCCGCCTCCAAGTTTGGCCACCTTTTCCAAAGCCGTTTGTGCGGCCTCCTTCAATGACATGCCGCGATACTCCATCAAAGCTGAAACATCGCTGGCGACGGTTGCACGGATAAAATATTCACCGTCGCCCGTTGCCGATACTGCGCAGGTGGCATTGTTTGCATAAGTACCAGCGCCGATGACTGGCGAATCACCGATGCGGCCCGGGCGCTTGTTCGTCGTGCCACCGGTAGAAGTCGCTGCGGCCAGATTGCCATTTTTATCCAGCGCTACCGCCCCCACAGTGCCATGTCGATCTTGATCAGTGATCAAAAACTCACCGCCGCCACTTGTGCGATTCTTTTCAGCGGCCTTGATTTTCTGCAAGGCATCCCAGCGCTCCTGGGTGAAGAAATATTTCCCGTCCACAAGCTCGACTCCATTTTCCTTCGCGAACAATTCTGCGCCTTCGCTATCCATCATCACGTGTCCGGATTTTTCCATCACCAACCGAGCCAGGCTGATGGGATTTTTAACATGCCGCAGCGACGCAACCGCGCCCGCGGCGAGCGTTTTCCCATCCATGATAGCCGCATCCATTTCGTTCACCCCCGCGCTGTTGAACACTGAGCCTTTGCCCGCGTTAAAGCGCGGGTCGTCTTCGAGCACACGCACTGCGGCCTCTGTCGCATCGACACTAGAGCCGCCGCGCTGAAGAATGCCGTACCCAGCCGCAAGCGCACGTTCCAATCCGGCACGATACTCGCGCTCGCGCTGAGGGGTCATCTTGCTTCTCTCGATCGTGCCGGCCCCGCCGTGGATCGCAATTCTGAATGTCTCTGTTTCCATGTTTCGCTGCTGGTCTGAACGCTTTTCGGCTGGCGCCGGGGGCTGGATTGCTTGCTGCGCCAACGCGCTGAAATCTTTTGAGCCTCCACTAAAGAGCATGAACGAAAAGAAGCAATTAGCTGCGAAAACCGCGGCGAACCTCATTCGACAATGTAGTGGGCGGTCCCTGAGGCTGTCGAGGATTTCGCCGCAATCAAAAATAAGATTCAACCAGCGTGACTGAGAGGACAGAGACGCTTAAACTCCCCAGCTTAACTTTACCCTTTTCCCAAAGTGGAACTGAGGCAACTTCTCGGTCATGGCAAACGCCGAGGCACCGCCCATTGTGATTGCCGAGGGAATCGGACAGGCCACGCGTTACTTTCTTCGGGAAGTGGGCAGCCTGTTCTGGTTCATTGTAAACACGTTCGAAGAGACATTCGAGCGGATCCAGCAGGGCCGTGTTCCATTCCGTGCCGCCAGTTTCTTTCGCCACACTGAGCGCGCCGGTGTCGACTCTGTGCCGCTGGTTGGGTTGGTTTCGTTTTTCCTTGGGCTAACGATGGCGCTGCTAACCGGCTACCAGTTGCAACGTTTCGGAACGGAGCGGCTGATTCCTGGTCTGGTTGCAATTGCTTTTACCCGGGAGCTTGGCCCATTACTCACAGGCATAATGCTTGCAGCCCGGATCGGGGCGGCGTTTACCGCGGAGCTCGGCACGATGCAGGTTTCCGAAGAAGTCGAGGCAATCGAGGCCATGGGCATTGGGCCATTGCGGTTTCTCGTCGCGCCACGAATGTTGGCTCTGATTTTGCTGATGCCGTGTCTTTCCATGGTTTCGAACCTTGCCGCCATACTCGCCAGCAGTTTGGTCTGTAAAGCGTACTTCAGTATCGCCTTCCCATATTTTCTCGATCTTGTGAAAGACTCGTTGCTCATTCGCGACATCATTACTGGCATTTTGAAGAGCTTTTTATTCGGTCTGCTGATTGCCGCGATTGCCTGCTACAGGGGACTGACGGTAAAAGGCGGCGCCGCTGGAGTAGGTTCTTCGACGACGTCCAGTGTGGTTACTGCAATCACCGCAGTGATCGGTTTCGATACCCTTTACAACGTCGTTTACACTACGTTCTATCCGACGTGAGCACTCGGCAGGAGATGGTCGAACTGCGCGACGTGCACATGCGGTTCGAAGACAAGAACGTACTCGACGGTGTGTCGCTGAAGGTCGCGCCGCGGGAACGTTTGGTGATCATGGGCCAGAGCGGCGGTGGCAAGAGCACGATTTTGCGATTGATCCTCGGCATACTCCGCCCTGTCTCCGGTTCGATTTTCTTTAAACAGTTTGAAATCACCCGTTTATCCAGGCGGCAGCTTCAAAAGGTGCGACAGCATATTGGAATGGTGTTTCAGTATTCAGCACTTCTGAGTTCGCGAAATGTACGCGACAACGTCGCATTGCCCCTGGAAGAACTCACCGATAAATCGCGCAGCGAGATCGACAAGATTGTGGACGAAAAACTTGAACTCGTTGGAATGGCTGACTCGAAGGATCTTTTGCCTGAGGAACTTAGTGGCGGAATGCGAAAGCGTGTTGCCCTGGCACGCGCGCTCGTGCTCAATCCCGAATTGCTTCTATTGGATGAGCCTTCGGCTGGCTTGGACCCCGTGATTGCTTCCGTGATTGACGAATTAATCATCAGCCTGAGCGAGAAATCGAAGGTTACATCCATCACAGCAACCCATGAAATGGACAGCGCCTTTCGCATCGCCACACGAATGGCTATGTTGTACCAGGGCAAAATCATTGAAGAAGCCAAACCCGAAGAATTCAAGCACTCGAAAAACCCGGTGGTCGCGCAGTTCGTAAGCGGGAGCACCAAAGGTCCGATTCTGGAAGGCACGCTCGATGCAATTACAAAGAAATGAACTTCTGACCGGACTGCTCGTGATCGGCACGATCGCGGTGGTCGCTTTCCTTTTGGTTTTGCTTGGCGCACCCGGATTGTTCCGCCCATTGGTGACCTACCAGATTTACTTCGATAACGCCGCCGGTCTTAAACCCGGGGCGCCAGTTATGCTCGCAGGTCGGAAGATCGGTCAGGTTCAGAAATTATTTTCGCCCGTAACGCCGGACGAAGAAAAACGTGCCGAAGAGGCCGCAGCAGCAATTCGGCGCCTTGACGCAAATCCGAATCAAACTCCGTCCGGAACGCCGGCTCCGCCGCGATTTGAGGTGCGCATTGATGTGCAGGTAGACAAAAGCGCCAAGGTATATCGCGACGCCAGGGCACGCATGATGCAGTTGGGCTTATTGGGAGACCTCGCGATTGATTTCACGCAAGGCACGGGAGCATCGGGCCGTGCAAAAGATGGCGAAATATTCGCCGGTGAGCGCACACCCGACCTGGGGGAAGCTGCTGCGAAGATGCTGGAAGTCATTAAGCCGGTTGCGGCTGAAGCAACCAATACCATGAAAGATCTTCAGCAGACGGCACAAAACCTGAACCGTCTCACGGATGAAAATTCCGAGCTCACGCTTGCGCTCGGGCAGTTCAAGACGTTCGGGCAACATCTGGTGGACCTGACCGCGCCTGACAGTGCCCTGTCGCGTTCGCTCGCCAACATCGAAAAAATCAGTACCAGCCTGACTGAGAACGACAACATTGAGGTCACACTCCAGAACCTGCGGAGCTCGTCAGAAAGGCTGAAAGTCGCAACGACGGAGCTCCAACCAGCGGGCGAAAACATTAAGCAATTCAGCGACACAATAAAAACTCAGCCCTGGCGTCTCATTTGGCCCACAACAAAGAAATATCCGGAAGTGTCGCCAACCCCGGCAGTGGCCGATCGCGGGACCATCACTGTCCGCAAAAACGCGCGAGCAAAGACCCGTGCTCGCGCGACGCCGGCTGAGCGCACCAGTCAGCGCTAGACTCGAAAAGCCTTGCCAACCACCAGTCCTGCCCACCCGCAGTTCAGCGTGCAGCCTATGGGCCGTAGCTTTTGGTGAACTTCTTCCGCGATTCTGTCTCTGCGTCGGAAGGCTTGATCGAATCCGTTGTTTCGATCTTTGGTGTTGCAGCAGCTTCTTCGGACACACCCGGGGACGGGCTTGCCTCCGGCGCCTCAGTTTGCGTCGGCATGTCCGGCCGGGCTGACGATGTCGCACCACCTTCACGGGCAACCTCCACGTACGCCATTTGTAAATTGGACAGGGCGTTGCTCAGCACTTTTGCTTCTTCGTTCGTCAAATTGCCGCGAGTTTTTTCCTGGATCATCGCCAGCTGATCGATAAACATCCTGGCCAGGTCGAGGTTCACTTCGCCTTGACCGGTTTGTGGATTGGGGATTTGACCAAGGAATAGCGCAGCATTTTGCGCGTGCATCACCACAAATTCGATGAAGCGCTGGGTAAGCTCGCCGCTCAGAGTCGTTTTTTGAACTTCAGCCATGGCTTATTTCTGTTTCGCAGCTGGAGAGCCTTCCGGAGGTCGCACGGTCGCCAAAACGTACGGCTGATCGCGGAAATATTTCGCAGCCACTTGTTTGATATCCTCAAGCGTCACCGCGTTCACGTCTTGCTCGAGTTGTTTGTAATAATTGAAGCCTAGTCCGTAGAGTTCGTCGAGCGCGCAATGATAACCGAAAGCCTCGTTGCTTTGGTTGGCGATTTCCTGTTGTCCAATCAATTTCTTTTTGGCTCGCGCCAGTTCTTCAGGCGAAAGACCCTCGGTTGCAAGCTTGTGAATTTCATCGAGCAACGCTGTCTTCACGGGCTCGATTTTCTGGGGATCCGTGCCGAGATAAAACGCGAAAAGTCCGGGAACAAGTCCCTGCATTTGACTTGCTCCTACGTAATACGCCAGACCCATTTGCTCACGTATGCGAATAAAGAAACGCGATCCGAGATCGCTGCTGGCTTCATCGATCAGTTCCAGTGCATAACGATCAGGACTGGACAGACTCGCGCCTCGAAACCCGACCATGATCACGCCCTGCGCCTTGTCTTTGCGGCTCTCCACAACTTGCGATTTCCCCAAGGGAGTGGATGGCTTTGCATCTGTAAGAGCCAGCGCGCCAGGCTTCATCGCGCCAAGCGCCTGCTCAACAAGCTGTTTTACCTCAGCTGCCTTAACGTCCCCGAAAACGTAGATCACACCGTTTTTCGCGACGAGGTAACGATCGCGAAAGTTGAGAAGATCTTTTTGTGTCAACCGTTGAACGGACTCGATTGATCCAGTTGAGCGCAACGAGTAAGGATGCTGTGGAAACAGTGCCTGGCGCATGATGTTGCGAGCGACTGTGGTCAGCTGTTCTTCCTCCTGCTTGATCGCGGCAATCTGAATCTCCTTTTCGCGCACAACCGCCTTTTCTGGCATGGTCGCGTTAAGCAAAACATCTGAGAGGAGATCCACTCCGAGTTTCAGGTCCGGCTTCATCACATCGACTGAGACCCCGAAACTATTGTTGCCGGATTCGCTCGAAATGGAGCCGCCCACGGCTTCGATCTCGTTCGCGATCTGCTCAGCCGTGCGCGTTTTGGTCCCCTTGAGGAGCACCTTTGCCATCAGGTGTGTGATTCCATTGTCCTGTGGATTTTCCGCGAGAAGGCCCCCGCGAAAAACGGCACCCATCGCCACGAGTGGCAGCCGGGGATCTTCGCGAACTAGGAGACGTAATCCGTTGGGCAATTCAAATTTCTGGATCTCGCCGGCGGCTACCGGTTTTGGACCCTCTGCCTTGGACACCAAGGAACCCTTCGGATTAAGTGAGATCACGGTCAGGTTCTGTTCAGTCAAATATGTCGCGGCGACCCTTTTCACATCATCGACTGAGACCTTCTGAACGGCATTAAGGTAATCCCGGCTAAAATTCAGATTGCGCGTAAGCAGCCAGTTTGAGCCGATGTCGGAAGCCTGTCCTCGCATGGTTGTCAGTGCGCCAAAATGGTGACTGAGCATGATCTTCTTTGCTTTGGCCAACTCATCCGCCGCAACGCCGGCCTGTTTTATCTCGTCAACAATCTGCAACGACAGTTGCTCAACTGCTTCGCGTTTTTTTGGATCGACCGTCGCATCAATCCCGAACAAGCCAGGGTCGCCGGGCGTATAGGAAAATGCTGAAATTCGAAATGCCAGACCTGCCTCTTCCCGTACGCGCCGATAGAGGCGTGAACTTCGTCCGTCGCCGAGAATCGTCGAGAGCAGGTCCAGCGCAGGCACGTCCGGGTTCGTCACAGCAGGAATGTGCCACGCCAACGACAGGTGCGATAACTCAGTCGCAAATTCCTGGTTTACTTCGCGCCGGCCGAGTTGCGGCGGTTCCGCAGGGATGAATACGGGCTGGAGCGATTTCTCAGGGTACGGCTTAAAAAGTTCCGTGAGCTGTTGATGCACTTTCTCCGCATCCACATCGCCGACTATGATGAAAGTGAGATTATTCGGGACATAACGCGTTTTGTAATACTGCATCACCTGCTCATGGGTGAGCTGATTGTAAATTTCAATGTCGCCGATCACCGGGAATCGATAGGGATGCACCTGATAGGCCGTTGCAAAAAGGAGCAGACCAGCCATGCGATCAGGATCATCCATGCCCATCGCAAATTCGCGCCGGATTACTTCCTGTTCCTTGTGATACTCCTCGGGCGGCAATGTCGAATTCATCATCGCGTCGGTCAGGATATCGAGCGCGGTAGCGACCCCTTCTTTTGGAACGTCGATCCAAAACACAGTACGGTCGAACGATGTGTACGCGTTGATATAACCGCCAACGTCCTGGATCTTTTGGGCGATCTCGTTTTTTCCCCGCGTTTTCGTTCCCTTGAAGAGCATATGCTCGAGAATGTGAGACAACCCTGCTCCAAGATGCTGGTCCTCATCGATGCTTCCAGTAGCGCACCACGCCTGAACACTGGCCACAGGCGCACTGTGATCTTCCTGCACAATGATTGTCAGCCCATTAGGCAGAATCCATTTGTGTGCGGAATTCGGAGGAAATGTGATGACAGCCGAAGGTTCAGTTGGCGCTGCCTTTAAATTAACCATTATGAATAATAGAACTCCTGAGAGAAACTTTGCCAGCGTTACGCGAGCCATTGCAGATGACAGCAGCGTTTCCAGCGATCAGTCGCTGCTAGTCACTTTCTGGACGCGGCAGGCTTGGAAGAGGGCAAGTCCGGCCGACCCTTGGTCATCACCGGCTTTTCTGGCGCGAACGGCTTCGCGAAGACGTCTTCGAAACGATAGACGTTCCTGAAATCTTCGATCGAATCTTCCTCGGTTTTCCCGAATATTCCCGCGCCAATCAGGTTAAAAACCATATTGCCGATGTCCTCGGACGAGTGAATTCCCCAGCTATCGAAAACCGTTATTACCATCGGCCCGAATTCCTTCAGCGCATACTGGCGTAAACCTTCCAGGAGTTCGGGTCCACTCACGTGCCGAATGCTGGTCCCTTTCGCTTTTTTCTGCTGTTTGGTGGTAAAATCGAGCGCGTCACGCAGAAAAACATATGCGTCTCGGTGGTAGCGAGGGTCGCTTCTGACAATGGAATCAAGGGCTTCAGCAAATCCAATTTTTTGCATGGGATGAAAAATGCGCGTTCAAAACGCGCCGCTAAACATACTAGGCAAACGAGGCCACGGCAACTGTAACCCCCGTGATACGTGTCATCCTCTTATGCCGTGACCTAGTTCTCAAAATGATCGGCTAATGCGTCCAAGTAGATCGAGAGCGGATCGCGCCGCCTTGGTGGAGGCACCTCGGCCTGGGTGGCAGCCTTGAGATAATCGGTAAAAGCACCGCTCTGCCTTTGCATTTGTGTCGCCTCGAACCAGTTCATGTAATCATCGATCTCGACCATCCGAGAGGCGAGTTGCTTACGTGTGCTGTCCAGACGCGACAAACGTTTTTCGATTCCCTTTCGCCTGCCACGAACAAGAAGAGACGCGATTGCCTGATACTCGCGTGCGACTGGACGCAAAACCGGATGCGCCATTCCAATAAACAGCAGCAACTCCCGGCTCATTTTGGCAACCGCGGCCTTTTCATCCAGTGACGCTTTGCGTTCCGCAAGCTCGGACAAATCAACTGTTCTGGGCTGTTCCCGAGTGCGGGAGTTAGCTGAGACTTTAATTCTCAACAATTCATCGAGACGCCGCTCGCTCTCGGTGAAGGTCAGCAAGTGGTAAGTTGGACGCTCTGCAAGCCGAGTGACTTGGGCACGCCATTTCTTTTCCAAATCCGCACGCAACCGTGGAAACTCCACCTTCAAGTCCGCAACTGGATCCTTCGACCCGTGTGAAAGATTTGCAATGTATTTGGCCAGACGTAAATGACCCCCGTTCTCAAGAAGCACCTGAACCAGCGCAGCCGAGTAGGCCCGATAAAGCATACGCCCGGCTGAATCGAGCAAATCGAATCGGCGACCGAGAAATTCCTGCAACGATTTCTTATCGGTTGTTGTCGAAAGTGCTTCTAACAGGCCTTCACGGCTTCGGCCCGGAGCCAGAGCCAGCGCGCCCTCGACTAACCAATCCGGTGGCTCGACAAGCTTTGAACCAGGCACCAGATCTTTTCCATTACGATACATCATCTCGAGCAAGACGCCGCGCAGCAACTGGCGTTCGACTAATGAACCGTCCAGGTTTTGGCCGACGGTCAAGTCCACCTGCAGTTTCGTACTAAAACCGGTCTGGGTTACCCGCAAATCGCTCACAGGGATCTCTGGAAGATTCGCCTGTTGCGGGAGCAAATTAACTATCACGCTCGTTTTCCATTCATCACGTTCGCCAATAAGCGAGAGGAGATTGCTCTTGGTCTGTTCTGCGAGTTCGGAGACTGTTCCACGTAGCCGAGCGTCTCCGCCGTAAATGATAAATTGCCGCGATGGGCTGACACTGTGTGCCGGTAGTGCGGCGCAAATTGTCTGACAGGCGATGATCGACGACACGAGGATCGCAGCGCGCCTCATCGTCCTCATGAACGCGGATCATAGTGGGCGCGGTCTAACGTTGGCGAGCAGTAATATGGCAAACCGATCGAACAGCTTTGGCTAATTCGACCAGCAGTGCTGGAATCGGCTAATCAACCTGTTGCAACAAGCTGCGAAGCTGCTGATGCCATTTATTTTCTAATCATCGTAAAAAAACTGCGACTTTGCGGCACCTTTGGTGTCTAATATTTAGAAACCCCACTAACATGAATCATTCTAAACTTGTACTTTCGTTGAGTTGCCTGGTTGCTTTGACCCTCGCTTCTCCGTTGGCCACAGCTGCGCCACGCGGCGGCGGTGGCGGCCATGCCGGAGGCGGTCATTTCTCGGGAGGAGGCCGTGGTTTTGCTGGACGTCCCGCAATGGGAACCGCTGGCCGTAACTGGAACGGCGGACATTGGAGCGGCCATAATTGGCATGGCGGCAATTGGCACGGCCATGGCCACGTCCATAACCGGGTTGTTTTTATCGGCGGCTTCGGTTTCCCAAGCTGGTGGGGCTGGGGCTGGGGCGGTTACGGTTATCCTTACTGGGGCTACCCGTATTACGGATATTATAATTACGGTTACGGCTATCCATACGGCTATGGATATGGGTATGGATATCCTGCCTACGGATACAGCAATGGGTACGGCGACAACAACTACGCGAATAGTTCTCCTACCAAATCGAAAGTCGCAGAACTACAGCGCCGTCTCGCGCGGGCGGGCTATTATCACGGGTCGGTTGACGGAATCCTCGGGCCCCAGACGCGGCGGGCAATCCGCGCGTATGAGGCTGACCACGGTTATGCAGACGCAGGTTAACGCGTTTCTTTGACCTTGGAATTACGGCACGATCGCTAGGCACATTTTCGGTTGGTTGACCGGCGGAATTCCGCATGGGCGCAAAGGGCGGACCGCCGGTCGCCATTTTTTGACTGGGCTGGCTCATTTTTTGGTAACCCAACAGATCTGAATTTTTTTCTTTCCTTCGGCCAAGTTCTGGAATACGACACGGTCCCGGAGGAAATTTATCTGTCCGGTTAGTTATCGAATCCTGTTTGGCATCGCTCTTTTCGCGTGGATTGTTCCGTCGGCAACAGGCGATCTTTTTCCAGATTCTGGACCGGTGGTGTCTGGAAACGCCGCGCGTCTTCGTTTTGGCAAAGCAGCTGCGCCAAAGAATGCGCCGATTGCAGTGAAACGTGCGATCTGGGCAGGCAATCAGCTTCGACACAAGCGATACCGTTACGGTGGTGGTCATAAAGCCTTCAATGATCGCGCGTACGACTGTTCCGGAACGATTTCCTATGTCCTGGGCGCGGCGGGGTTGATCACTTCTCCGATGAGCTCAACCGAGTTTCGACGCTATGGTGATCGCGGTCCCGGCAGATGGATCACTGTTTACGCGCGCGAAGGTCACACGTTCGCCGTGATTGCAGGTTTGCGTCTCGATACGACACCATACGATCGTTACAAGGGAAAATGGGCGCCGCGGTGGCAAACGATTTATCGTCCGCCCCGCGGATTCGAGGCCAGACATCCTGTCGGGTTGTAGTGAGATTCACGGAAGACATTTTCGGCTCTGTGATGACGAACATAGGCATGACATTGGTCTTCGAGCCGCTTTGTTTGGTCTTGTCGAGACGCTGCGATTATTGCCGCGGCTGCCTGTCTGCGCAGGCACGTTGAAAGATGCCAGGGTCAACTTAACGCGTGTGCGAAGTCCTCAGAATTTTGGCTTTACCTATTCAGAGTTGCGCCGTCTGCGGGCTCTGAAAACACCGGCCGGCATTCAGAAATTTCTCGATGAATTGCCTTACAACCTGAGTTACACCGCGCGATCACCACGGAAAGTGCTGCACGATCAAATCGCATCATGCCTGGAAGGCGGGATTTTCGCCGCTGCCGCTTTACGGATCATCGGCTTCCCGGCGTTGATTTTCGATTTGGAAGCAGAGCAGGACACGGATCACGTGGTCGCGATTTTCAAGGTGCATCGTCATTGGGGCGCGGTAGCAAAATCAAACTTCACCGGCTGCCGCTATCGTGAACCCGTTTATCGCAGCTTGCGCGAGCTGGCGATGAGCTATTTCAATATTTATTTCAACCTTCGTGGCGAACGCACGCTGCGACGCTATTCGCGTCCTGTGAATCTTGCGCGATTTGATCGTCTGAACTGGATGACCACCGAAAAACCAGTTTGGTTCATCGCCGAATATCTGTGCGAAATCCCTCATGTTTCCCTCCTCAGTCCGGCAATGGAAAAGAACCTGACTCGCGTGGATCGGCGCACGTTCCAAAGCGAAATGGTCGGTCACCGCAAAAAACGAACGACCCAAAAGAACCCGAAATGACGGTGCACGAATTTCGAAAGATTGCCCTTAACATTCCGGGGGCAGTCGAGCGATCACACATGAATCACCCCGACTTCCGCCTGGCCGGAAAGATTTTCGCGTCTCTCGGTGTACCGGATAGACACCACGGAATGATAAAACTCAGGCCAGCGCAGCAGCGAGCGTTCATCAAAAAGGCACCGAAGATTTTCACACCTTCGAGCGGCGCCTGGGGCCGACAAGGTTGTACAAGTGTTTATCTTCCGGCGGCGAAAGCTACGCTTATTCGCGCCGCGCTGGATGTGGCGGCAAAAAATTTTCGGCGGCAAAGCCGGCAGCGCGCACGCTCAAACAGATGACACCCGATGATGCGGTTCAAAGCTGCTACATCGCAATGTGAAAAAACGCATTCTCGAACGTTGGCTGAAACGGACCGGGGTCCGTCTGGCCAATCTGAAACTGCGGAGTGACTTCGAATTGAGTGGCGCAATGAACGTCCACGTCAATCCTGCCGCACTTCGTCAGTGAAGCGCGTACTGCTTCCAACGCCAGCTGCGGTGTATTGCAATCACGGCTCAGATGCCCAAGCACGACCCGGTCGATTTTGCCGGGTAACAATTGCTCAATTACACCTGCGGCAGCCGCGTTCGATAAATGACCGTGCCGCGATTGGATTCGCTGTTTTACCGGCCACGGGCGATGCGTATCGTTCTGCAAAAGTTTTTCGTCGTGATTCGTTTCTATCACGAGTGTTTGGACCTGCCGCAGTCGCTCCACGATCATCTTGGTCACGTAGCCGAGATCGGTGATAAAACCGAGAGCTCCTGAACCGGCGTAAAAACTAAATCCGACCGGATCGACGGCGTCATGCGGTACTGGGAACGTTTGCACAGTGATATCCAAAATCGAGAACTCGGCGCCGGTCGCGAAGATCCGCCAGTTGCGATGTCGCTTAAATGAGCTGCCGTCACGCGCGGCTTCCGCCGTCAATGCATTGCAATAGATCGGCACATCAAATTTGCGGCACAAAACTTCAAGACCGCAAATGTGGTCTCCATGTTCGTGCGTGAGAAGGATCCCATCGAGATGCTCGGGCATGACGCCGCACTGCTCCAGACGCAGCACTAATTGGCGTGCGCTCAGCCCACCGTCGACAAGAAGTTTGCAGTGATTTGTTGCGACCAGGGCGCTGTTTCCCGCACTCCCGCTACCGAGCATGGTCAAGCTGAACACGGGTTTCAAAGTAGCCCCGTTGTTTCAGTTTTCGCAAACGGAAACCGACAAATTTAATTGGATGGCGAACATTCGCCCCCGTTGTACGGCGGTTGTATCCAGGATGCTCTGTTCAACAGCGGCGATGTACCCACCGAGACCGGCACCGGTACTTTTATAGGGTTGTCTGGACCGGCCTGACCGTACACCTGCACCTTTATCTTTCCACATGTCACGCTCGCAGGGAAGGGTGTCGCTGGGCCAAATCGATCGTCGAGGGCAATCTTGCCCGGGCTAAGAGCCGGATCATCCGGGCCATAAAGACCTGAGTCCATGGTGTTACACGCGCCAAAATTCGACTTGTCACTGTAACACCCGAAGTAGTACGGGGTCATCTTATTTTGTAACATCACAAAACTGTTCCCGTTTACCGAAGGCAGGGTATAGACCTCAACCCTGTCGGGCTCTGTATTGTTGGAGTCAAAAAAGTATTCAACTCTCACATGACTGTTCGCTCGGATGGTCGGATCTTGCTGCCAGCCCACGTGAAGCGCCGGATCGGTGTAAACGACCATCTGAGTAAACGGCTTGCTACCGACAAGAGTACCTTTAAACGTGCCGGTCCATTCGGCGTACGCTTTGTTACTGTTCGGGCAGTGCTCCCCTCCTGGTAAATCGATGTCCGAGCAGTTACCAGTAGATACCGGGATGATGCTGAGCGAAGGCGCGATCTTGCTGATGTCAGTACTCTCCCGCGGGAACGGATAAGTTTCATTGGTCGGCAGCCAGGTGCCCGGCGTGCTGGTGAGTGATCCGATCATCGGAAGAGGCGTCGGGCCCGTGGTTGGTCCCAGGTAAAGCCGGCCGGCCGGCGCAGTAATCGGGCTGGGAGCGAACGTGGAAGTGGTCCGGCCACCCGCCCTGGCCACAATGCTCTGCGCTGGGACACTGAACGTGTCGACCGAAGTACCTGTTGCTCGTTGTGTGAAATGGACAGTGACACTCTGGGCGGTTGGATTATAAGCGACCAAACGGCTCGCTTGCGTCGCAGTATCCTTGAATGCGCCATAAGCTGGAATATCGGCCACGATGGAAGTGTCTACCTGGCCTAGTAGCGCGTTGGTGTAGGCCCAGTACTTGGCCATCGTGTTGGTCCCATAAAACTGAAATGCATGTGGCCGCTTAATCCGCATCAGTGCCGCGGTCAGGCCGGTCCCGTTAATGCCTTCACCGCTCGTTGCCATCCGCGCCTGGAGGGCTGCCACGAAAACTTCATCGGGGCTCTGGAAATCAGGATTTCCCCCCGCACCTGTATCCAGCAAATATTGCTTCCACGTCGCCTGAAGCCAATCCTGGTTCCTCCCGACATAAAGCGTGTTGGCACTCATCGGGATGAGGTGGATAAAGTAGGTCGCAGCAATGCCGCCGAAGAATGTCTCGCGCTTCAAAAATCTCTGATTCAGGATTCCACCAAGCGTGGTATGCCAGACGCCATCGTCGGGTCCTTTGAACGTCACGAACTGTTCTGGCCAATTGCCATTATAGCGGAAATCGTTGGGATCGATCGGCGGCCGCGGTACGATGTTGGGCAACGTCGCGTCCTGATTAAACCAATACTGTTCCGCCGCCAGTACTTCCTGCTCGTACATGTACATGCCCATGTCACGCCACTCGTTATTTCCCAAAATAAGCCCGAGTTCCATAAGGCCGGTGGAGAAATTGATCGCTTCGCTGGTTGATTCCTGGTTAGCCCCATTTTGGCTGGTACCATCGGCCCAATTGTGGCCATAGAACGGACTGAAATTTCGCAGAAAGGGGTATGCGGTGTCGTTGCGATCGTAATTGGCGACATCTTTGCGCAACTCTTCAAAGAACGGCAGATACGCATCAAGCCATGCCCGGTCGTAGCGACCGATCGCTGCAGCCGCGCGCACGAAATATCCAAAATGAAAATGATGGTCATTCAAGTTTTGAACCGATCCGAAGCCCGCCGGGAAGCCATACGTAGTGTTAAACTGCGGGTTGTACTGGACGATTTGCGCCGTATACACGTCAGCCCATTGTCCAACCAGTTCTTTGAGTGCCTGTAGGATGTAATCGCGCATCTCTGCCGCGACCTGAGTCTTGGGCTTACAGAGACAAGCGCGTAGATTGTTAGTCGAAGTGTCGAGACCGGTTAGTTTAGTGGAATGGGCTAACTGATCGGCAATCATCAACGACTCGATCAGAGTAGAGAAACCCTGCTCATAAGTATTAAACTGTTGATTGTCGTAAGTACCGATGTTGCGCAGAAACGAATCAATGTGGTTCCCCCCCGTTTGAAACTCTTCTTTATAAAACCAGTTCCGCATTGTTTCGTAGATGTCATCCAGGGCTAATTGCGACGGCGGCGGCAGCGGATTTCTAACCTCGGACTCGGCCACTTCACTCGGGAAAAATGGCAGGAATCCCTTCGTGTCGATCAGCTGTACGAATGAGCTGGCTTTGTAGAAGCGAAGCGGCCCCATCATACTTTTCCAGGTGAAACGCTCGTCCACTTGCGCTTTTTGACCGGGGTGCAACGACTTGAAATGATGTGGAAACAGCAACTGGCCCGTGTCGGTGCAGGTTCCAGGCAAGAATGGCTGCGTCTCCACGCGAAGCTGCAATGCCACGCGGTGATCGGTCGGGGAATATCCCAATGTTACCGTCTCGCCGTTTATGTTGACCGAGGTCTGCGACCCGGGAATGGGAGGGTAGTCGGTTTGCGTGTTGACGATCTTCCGGCACGCAAACGGCTTCAGAGAAGTGGCAGCACGCTCAAGTGAAACGGTGTCGAAGCGGATGTTATGCGGCATCGCCAGCACAACCACCTTCGTGGCGGTGCTGTTCCTGAACATCGATTGCTTTCCGCTGTCGGCATCTGTCCGCATCCATGTTCCCTGGTCAGCGATGACCAGGTACGCTGCCTTGGAGACTGTAGTTGGAATAGCGTTGTCGGGGTTGAACGGAGTTTCTACAGTGAATCCAAGTGTGGTACCCTCGTTTTGCCACACCGTCGGCGCGGGGCCTCCAGCCGAGGAGCCTCCGGCCCACACCAAGAAATTTGCCTGTCCTAGCGTTCGCTCCAGCCACGTGCACGGCGACCCGTTGGCCATGGTGATCTGCATCTCGTTGGCTCCATCTTTATAGGCGAGCACAGCACCCCAGTCGGAATGCTGTCGCACCCGAACGTTGGTCCACGGGGCGTTCGTTGGCTTGGTCGTGCCGATCGGATGCGTGCCTTCCAGCCCAACGGTTACCACCGCCTGGACCTCAGGCGCGAGCAGAGCACGATCGATAATATTGTTCGCGGCGTTGAACGGGTCGCTCGGCTTAATTTTTCCGTCGGTCTTAACCGCAATGGCGTTCTGGTTCCATAGTCGCAGACCGTGTAACGGTGGAAGCGGCGGCTCTACGCTGCCGTTCGCTCCGGTGAAATCAACGAACTGGTAGTAGAACGGTTCGCTGATGAATCCCTGCGACCTGATGACTCCATCATTATAGCTGCCAGCCCAGCCCGCATCGATTGAAGAGACGTACCACTGAAGCCCGGCGCCTGTCCACCAATCGCATGACTGGACGGGCAAGGCCCCTGGCTCATACGCAATTGAGAATGGCTGATCGGGAAGCTGGTGCTGGCTGGGACGGCCTGACTCCGGCGACTCACCTTCTCCCGGCCGCACATAAAACAGGGAGTTGAACTCTCCCCCACCACCTTGCCTCCCAGGACGGGGATTGATCGCGTCGCTCCCTTTAAGAATACCAACCGGGCCGTTTGAAATGACATCCGCGCCGCGCGCAATCCAAGGCGAGGCGATCATGCCCAGAATTGTTAAAACGCATACGAACGTGCGTGAGTCCCGAGCGATTTTTGAGAAGGAAGAAAGGTACATCGCGTGGTCGTACCAGTTCGGTTCTGACCCAACAAGATTTTTCTTTGTTCTTCCCGCAGGATCATCTGGCGGCGACGTATTCATATGGATCTCCCGTTGGTTCCTCCGCTGATTATTCATGGTTTGGCTGGGGTCTGGGGGGAGGAAGAAGCGGGCGGAGGAGTTTCTTCGCCTAACCCAGATCTGTTGCGATACTGAAAGGCAGTGTCTTGCCCGTCTATGGGACCTTGGTCTTACCCTTTTATTGAAGCCCGGGTTCGTGAGACGTGATTTGCTCCCTTACTCGACACAACTGCGGCTGCGAATTACATTCCTTCGTTTTGATCACTCGCATCTTCATCGTCGTCACCACCCTCGCAGGCACGTTTTTGGCAGGAATTAGCTATGGCGCACCGTCCGAACCCGCTGCGAATACCGCCAATTTGGATCTTAAGCAGTGGGGATTGCTGGCGATCCAGGATGGCGGAAGGCGCAAACCGATCGACACGTTTGCAAAAGAAGCGCTGATCCGGATCACTGGGAGATCAACCCATACAGACAAGGCAGGTCGGAGATGGACGCCGAACGATTTCATTTTATCCGCTTTGCTCGAGACACACGATTGGAAGAACGAACCAATGATATTAATTTCGACGGGCCAGCTGGTCGAGCAGCTTGGGCTCGACAAAGCGCAGCGGCGATTCTCGTTTGCTCAGTTAAGCGAATCAACGGGATTGCAGCGGCTGGCGACTGAAGCGCAGGCGCTCAAACGCGCAGAGAAACCGTTAACACGAGCTCAACAGGAGGCGCTCACCGTGAACGATCGCCTGGCGCTGCTCGCTGGCGTAATGGACGGAAGAGCATTGCTGATCCTTCCCGCGCCGATGAACGAAACAGATCCGTGGCTCGCGCCCACTTTAAACGGCTCGAAATACTATTCCGACGCGCAACTCGCGCCAGTCCACACCGGTTTGCAAACGGTCGTGAAGTCATATCTGCAAGGTGACGGGTTTAACCTGAGTCGTGGCGCGAATCAGCTTCGTCAAAATTTGCGCGCCTTGAGTCCGTCAATTTATCCCAGCGAGAAACAATTACGGCTCGAATATTTCTACAATCATTTCGAAGCGTTCTATCGCGCCATCTGGTGTTACGGCATTGCGCTGATCGTCTTGATCACCGCCCATTTTCGAAAACATGGACGGGCTCTTCAAAATGTTGGCGTTTCAGTGGCGATACTCGGTCTGCTCTTTCAAGCGGCGGGGATCGTGATGCGTTGCCTGATTGCAGGCCGGCCGCCGGTGACCAACATGTATGAATCGATCATCTGGGTGTCGTTTGCAGTTTCATTTTTCGGAATGGTCTTTTTTGCCCGTTATCGCGCCCCAGTCTATTTGCTGGCAGCGTTACCGGTTACCTTGATTGCTCTGTTGCTTGTGCACCAAATGCCCATTGCCATGCCGTCGAGCATCGACCCGTTGGTGCCGGTGCTGCGGGATAATTTCTGGCTCACGATTCACGTGCTAACGATCACACTCAGCTATGCCGCATTCGCGCTGGCAATGGGTTTCGGACATATTTTGCTGTGGCGATACGCACGTAACCCCGCGGCGGCGCGCGCAGACGCGCCGATGCACTTCTGGCTTTATCGGGTGCTGCAGCTGGGCGTTTTGTTGCTGGCGGCAGGAACAATTCTTGGTGGAGTGTGGGCCAATTATTCCTGGGGCCGGTTTTGGGGATGGGACCCCAAGGAGACCTGGGCTCTTATCGCGTTGCTCTGTTACATCCTGACGTTGCATGGACGCCTGGCAGGTTGGTGGACGCAATTCGGGTTGGCGGTTGCCAGCGTTGTCTGTTTTCTCGCTGTGTTAATGGCGTGGTACGGAGTGAACTTTGTCCTCGGAAAAGGCCTTCACAGTTATGGTTTCGGCATCGGCGGCGAGACTTATGTGGCAACTTTTGTTGCCCTCGATCTTCTGTTTGTAGCGTTTGCTATCTGGCGATACCGCAGTAGCGCAAAACGTCCCATGAGATCCCGAGAACTCAAAGCCGAGGGCGCCGCAGTGTAATTGTATCCCAGACCGTTGATCCCCTGATCGGCAGAATAATCACTCAGAACGCAGAAAGGAAAAGAAAGCCGTGCCTGTCACCCGCCGTGATTTTCTCATCCGTAGTTCATTGTCTCTAGCAGCAGGAGCATTTCCGCCACTTGTTGTCCGAGCTGAAAAAGTGAAGTCGGGCGCGTCTGCCGATCTGAAAGATTGGGAATCGGTGCGCCAGCAGTTTCAACTGGCTCCCGACTATGTGCACCTCGCCTTGTTCTTTCTGGCTTCTCACCCCAGGCCGGTGCGCGAAGCGATTGAGCAGTATCGGGAAAAGATCGATGCAAATCCGCTGATTGCGGTCGATACCGCGATCTTCGAATCGGGTAATGAAAATATTCAGCTACAAGTCTGCCGGGCTCTGGCCAGCTACATCGGTGGCGATCCACAGGATATCGCGCTGACCCAGAACACCACCACCGGTCTCGCCCTGCTCTACCACGGACTGCCGTTGCGCGAAGGCGACGAGATTCTAACAACGACGCACGATCACTATGTGCATCACGAATCCATTCGACTGGCCACCGGGCGTTGCGGAGCGACCTGGCGCAAGATTCCGCTGTTCGATTCTTTCACTTCCATCTCGCCGGATGAAATCGCGGAGCGTATTCGAAAGGCAATCGGACCAAAAACGCGTGCAGTGGGCGTGACATGGGTCCACTCCAGCAGTGGTGTGCGTCTTCCGATTGCGCGTATTGCACAAAAGATTGCGGATGCGAATCGGGATCGGCCAGAGAAGGATCGGGTGCTCCTGATCGTCGATGGTGTGCACGGACTCGGCGTGGAGGATCCAAAGATCACGAACCTGGGATGCGATGGGTTTGCCGCCGGTACCCATAAATGGCTGTTTGGACCCCGAGGCACAGGGTTTGTTTGGGCAAAACCGGCAGTTTGGCAGAAAATGCGTCCGGTGGTTCCCAGTTTCTTTTCGCTTGAACCATACGAGGCGTGGGAACAGGAACATGAACCGCAAGTGCCTCCTCGCGCTGCCTGGTTTTCGCCTGGCGGATTCCAGGCTTTTGAACATTATTGGGCGTTGCCAGCGGCTGTTCGTTTTCACCAGAACATCGGTCCCTCCCGAATTACGGCGCGCATACATGAATTGAACGGTCACTTGAAAGAGGGGCTTGCTAGGATGCCCAATGTTCAACTCTACACACCGCGTGACGAGAATCTTTCGGCCGGAATCGTTTGCTTTGATGTAAAGGCAATGAAACCAGGGCAAGTCGTGAAGCGCCTTCTTGATGAACGCATTGTCGCTTCGACGACTCCTTATCGCGTATCCTATGCCCGCCTGGCTTGCAGCATCGTCAATACGCCCCAAGAGGTCGATGCGGCGCTTCGCGCAATCCGAGATTTGGGCTGAGCGAGACGAGGCGATCGCAAGTACGCGATGATGTTGTAGCCACACCGGCCCGTGGCCGGTCTTTGCTTCCAATCAAAAAGAAACGTCGCACTCCGGCCTGCCTAGAGATTTGCCGTGAGCGCTTCGATAAATTCCCGCTGCGTCTGAGCATTCAACAAAGCCGCGCGTGTTGCGTCGTCTCCCACCATGCGGACCAGCGTTCCAACACAAATTAGATAGTCATTCACCAGGCGCTCCGGGACGCCAATCACAAAGATCAAATGGGCGCGCATGCCCTCTGAACCGAATGGGATTCCGGCACGGCTTCGACCGATGCCAACCACAATTTCATCAACCAAATCCGTCCGCGCATGCGGGAACACAACGGCATTCTCGACAACACTGGGATGCTCCAGCTCGCGCGCGAGCACCTTTTCAAAAAATGCGTCTGGCTGTTGGATCTTTCCGTTCTCCGTCAGCAAGTTAATAATCTCGCGCAACGCGTTCGGAGCTTTTCGCGAACGCAACCTGAGAATCACTTCTTTTTCATCAAGCAGATCGATCAGGCTAATAGCCATTGGGTTCGAGAGATTTATTGGATTATCAGGCAAAGCCAGTTATCCAGTTAAATACCCAACTGTGGCAACCGAAAACACAGCCTCGGCAGAAAATGAAGAACGAACCCTCTCTGTACAACGAAGCATTTATGATCCGGGCTACGTCAATGCGATGTCGCACTTCTATCGCGGCGAGATGGGTCGCATTATGGTTTGGCGGCAGCGACTGGATGTGACAACAAATTGGGCCATTACCAGTAGCACTGCCATTATCACAATCGCGTTCACCACGCGCGAAGTGCCGCATATTATTTTCTTCTTCAATCTCGCTATCGTCGCCGTGTTGCTGTGGATTGAGGCCCGCCGGTACCGCTTTTACGATGCCTTTCGCGCGCGCGTCCGGATGCTCGAAGCACATTTCCTTGTTCCCATGGTAATGGAAAATCGCGAGATGCTTCAGGGGGAATGGAAAAAACTCGTTTGCGAGGATTTGATTCTGCCCTGCTTTAAGATCAGCAAGCTCGAAGCAATCGGCCGGCGACTGAAACGTAATTACATGTTCATCTTCATCCTCATCCTGATGGCCTGGATAATGAAAATATTCCTGCACGCGAGCGCGCCGATCAACGATTTCACCTCCTTTTACCACGCCTTACGCATCGGGCATATCCCGTCCTGGCTAGTGGTTCTGATTTTTGTGGGCACGTTTGTCACTGTGATTTCGCTCACAATCTATGTCAGCAGGAAATCGTCCGGAGAAATTTCAGAGTTCGGCACGCACCGTTCGCTCTGGCGGATTTGAGTGTCTCCGGACGTCCACCGCTCCGAATGACTGCGTTCGAAAAATTGTGTGAGATTGTTGCCAGGTTGCGGGGTCCGGACGGCTGTCCGTGGGACCGCGAGCAAACGCACGAATCACTTTTGCCTGCGCTGATCGAAGAGGCATACGAAGTAGCCGCGGCGGTGCGCGCGAACGACACCGTCAATTTTCGCGAAGAGCTCGGCGATCTGCTGCTGTTGATCGTGATGCATGCCGAAATCGCAGGCGAATCCGGCGGGTTCGAAATTAATGCCGTACTGAAAGATGTAACGGAGAAACTGATTCGTCGTCATCCACACGTGTTCGGAACCAGCGAGGCCCGTGACAGCGGTGCCGTGCTGAAACAGTGGGAATCCATCAAGCGGGAGGAACGAAGAGAGAAATCTGACCGTGGCGGAAAAACACAAGAACATTACCTGTCTGATTTGCCGGTTGCGTTTCCTGCCCTGATGCGCGCTCAGAAAGCGCAGTCGAAAGTCGCTCGCGTCAATTTTGACTGGATCCACCCCGGGGACGTGATCGCAAAAATTGACGAGGAAATTCAAGAGCTAAAACAAGCGATATCGCAGCAGGATCGGAAATCGATCGAAGAAGAAGTCGGTGATTTGCTCTTCGCGGTCGTCAATCTCGCACGAAAATTCAAACTCGACGCGGAAAGTGCGTTGCAACGAGCCACCGACAAATTCGTCGCCCGCTTCAATCGATTGGAGGACGAGCTGCAATCGCAGGGTAAGCGACTGGGGGACGTCGATCTCGCGGAGCTGGACAAAATCTGGAATCAAGTAAAAAAAGCCGGTAAGCTCGATCAGTAACCTTCAATCGGACGCCGAACGATCACCGTTTGCTTCTCTCGTCTCTTTAGCGATATTCCCCGCCCCGATGAATCTTCTGATCAACCTGTTCCTGGTGTTTTTTGTCCTGGTGTCCCTGCTCATGGTGTTTGTGATCCTGATGCAGCGCCCGAAAAGCGAAGGGCTTGGTGCTGCATTTGGCGGGGCCGTGACCGAAAACATTTTCGGCGCACAAACCACAAACGTCCTTGTGAAGTTCACTACATGGCTGGCCAGTATCTTCTTCGCGCTCACGTTCGGATTGTCGGTTTTATATGCCCATCGGGGCACTGGTGGTGAGAGCGCATTCCGGCGTGAACTTATGAAGCAGCAATCCGCTCCGGCAACTTCCCCTGCTCCGGCAACTTCCCCAGCTCCGGGAACGAGTAACGCTTCACCGGTTTCGTCCGGGAAGGATACAGGGATCCAGCAGACTTCGCCCGCTGCTTCAGCTGCACCGGCTGCGAGCGCGGAAATGCCAAAGAAGGAAGAAACTTCGCCTGCTCAATCTCCGGCAATCTCGCCCGCGACTTCTCCGAAACCTAGCCCATAACTTTTAGCTTAATGGGTTCGAGCTTTACCGGGCGCAGGTGTGGGCGTCGGCGATGTTTGCGATTGCGCTCGCTGCGCCTGCAAGGCTGCGCGCGCTTTTCTGCCGGCCTCTTCGGCGACTCGGTGCGGAATCGGGGTGAAAGGCGCTGGGTGGACTGAGTAGAGTTTCGCTTCCACGTAGCTCAAGCGGGATTGGGCATCATTGTCGGAGGGTTTTAGCTCGAGCAGCGTGCGAAAATCATCCGCAGCCTTGGCATACTCCTGCATTAGTCGATACGTGAGACCGCGCTGGCGAAGGGCTTCGGTGTCTTTCGGCCGCGCTTGAATAACTTTGCTGAAGTCGTCGACAGCTTCGGGGTATTTGCCAAGACTTCTGTACGCATAACCCCGCCGCTCACGTGCAGCAACGTCATTAGGCGATTTCTCAATGACCTTCGAATAGTCCTCAATTGCCTTTTCCCAATCCTGCTTTTGCAGAAATGCGTAGCCCCGATACCGGCGGCTATTTGTATCCCCGCGCTCAATCTCAAGCGCTCGGGTCAGGTCCTTGATCGCGGCATCGAATGCGCCATGCTGAACTTCAATTTCGCCTTTTTTCGCGTATGCTTTCGCGTCTTGCGGGCGGAGTTCGATTACCTTGGCCAAATCGCCGAGCGCCTGTTCAGTTTTACCAATCATCTGATAAGCAAGCGCGCGGTTCTCATAATTTTTCGGATCGTCTGGCTCTTGTTCGATTGCCTTACTGAATTCCGCTATCGCTTTGTCGTATTCCTTGTCTCGCGCGAACTTTACGCCCCGATTGGTATGTTGAGCCGACTCCCTGTCGGCTGAAGACCGCCTCGACGTGGCTGGCGCCGGTTCAGGCAGCGCGACTAACAGGGCGACGGCAAAAGCAACGGAAACGTGTCGAATAAAAGTAGTATTCATGTTTTCAACATCTGACTCAAGGAAACGGTAAACGCCGGAACCCAATTGCGATCGTGATTTCAACCGCGCAATTCCCAAGGATTGCACTGCCAGGTTGACCTCAGAAGGCCGGAGAGTGTCAGTCCCTGAACAACACCGCCAATGCACCCTTGCTCATGCTCCGGCAATAACAAATGTCCCTAAATAGATTGACCGACCAAAGTTTGATTAAGTTCAAAGTTAGCCCCGGCAAATCTTTTTTTGGTTCTTCACTCCCGGCGAGCGCCGCAATCGACGGCGTCGATGCAAGCCGCGCGATCAGCTGGATTTGATTAGGGACTGATGTCTGATGTCTTCTGCGACAGCCGCGTATACAGCGTCTTCGGCAATATTCGTAGCGTGATCGCCAACGCGTTCCAAGCAGCGGCCAATAAAAATCAGGTTCAAGTAGCCGCGAAGCTGATCCGGGTCCTGCGCCATCCGCTCGACGAGCTTGTGACTGGCCGCACGATTGAGATCGTCGAGCTTCTCGTCACGCGGGACAACCGCCCGGCCCAATTCGACGTCCTCTCGAACGAAGGCATCAACGCTGTCTTTGAACATCGACATAGCCTGCTCATGCATCGGCTTCATCAGTTCTACTTCAGGCAGGGGCGGATGCTGATTTAGTTTTCGCGCACGCCGCGCGATCGTTGTGGCCTGATCGGCCATGCGCTCCAGGTTGGATGAGAGTTTCATTGCCGAGACAACGCGACGCAGGTCGGACGCAACGGGTTGAAATCGCAGCAGGATATCAACACCATCCTTGTCGATCTGCTTTTCCAATTGGTCGATCTCTTCGTCGTCGGCGATTGCGTTTGCGCAAATATTATCGTCGCGATCGAACAAGCCCTTCATGGCCCGTTCCAGGCTGCGCTCGGTCAGACCAGCCATCATGAGGACATTGTTGCGTAACGTAGCGAGCGCTTCGTCGAATGTTCCGAGAATGTGTTTTGCCGCAATCATCAGTTACTAATCCTTGTCTTTCTCTTGTCCATTTCCCCCTAACGGGAGCATGGTACTATTTATCCAAATCGGCCCGTGATGTAATCCTCTGTCTGTTTTTCGGTCGGGTTTGTGAAAATTTTGGTGGTCGGTCCAAATTCAATAAGGCGGCCAAGGTAGAAGAAAGCTGTGTAATCTGAGATACGGCCAGCCTGCTGCATGTTGTGTGTCACCGTTACGATCGTGTATTTCGCTTTGAGTTCGTAGATCAGTTCCTCAATTTTCGCGGTGGCAATTGGATCCAGCGCGGAACAAGGCTCGTCCATCAGGATCACTTCCGGCTCCACGGCAAGCGCGCGCGCGATGCAAAGTCTCTGCTGCTGGCCGCCCGAAAGACTCGTGCCGGCCTTGTGCAAATCATCCTTCACCTCGTCCCATAGAGCAGCCATGCGCAGCGATTTTTCGAGCCGTTCATTTAGAACTTTCTGGTTGCGGACACCATTCAATCGCAGACCGATAACGACGTTTTCCGCGACCGTCATGGTGGGAAACGGATTCGATTTCTGAAAAACCATTCCGACCCGACGCCGAACAATTGCGGGATCCACCGTGCTGGAATAGAGATCTTCGCCGTGCAGCAGCACTGTCCCTTCCATGCGCGTTTTTGGTGTTAGCTCGTGCATGCGATTGAGAGCACGAAGGAACGTCGATTTTCCGCAACCGCTGGGCCCAATGATTGCAGTGACGGCATTTGAAGCAACGTCCAGAGTGACATTATCGATGGCTCGCTTTTCGCCGTACCAGATCGACATGTTTTTTACCTCAAACGTGCGGGCGGCTGGAATCTCCGCTTCGGGCGGCGGTACCGATCCCTGTTCGAGACGCTCTACAACCGTTTGTTGGGGTGTTTCCATGAGCAATTCCTCCATTTGCGAGCCTCCTAAGCAACGGAACCCGCACGCGCTCGAGTCAGAATTCTAACCAACACATTAATGCAAAAAATTCCGGTGACGAGCACGAGCGCGCCCGCCCAGGCTTGCCGGTGCCAGTCATCGTAGGGCGATATTGCATAGGTGAAAATTTGCAGCGGCAGCGCAGCGATGGGCTCGCTCAGGTTATGGTTCCAAAAACGATTGCCAAAGGCGGTGAAAAGAAGCGGCGCTGTTTCGCCCCCCACACGAGCGAGGGCGAGAAGGATTCCGGTGATGATTCCCTTCGATGCCGTCTTCATCACGATATGGACAATTGTTTTCCAGCGGCTTACCCCCAGCGCGAGGGAGGCTTCGCGATAACCGTTTGGCACAAGAAGAATAACTTCCTCGGTGGTGCGCAGAATTAGGGGAATCATGATAAGACCCAGCGCAAGCCCGCCGGCGTACGCCGAGAAACCTTTGAAGCGCAAAACTACCAAGCCGTAAACCACCACACCCCATGTGATTGATGGCACGCCGTTAAGCACATCAGCCAGGAAACGGAGCATGGAATTTATCCACGCCGACCCATATTCGGCCAGATAAACCCCACCAAGCACGCCCACCGGTATCCCAATGACGCTGGCGATAGCAAGCAACTCCAGTGAGCCGACGATCGCATTGACCATCCCGCCTCCAACCGCCCCAACGGGTGCTGGCAATTTCGTGAAGAAATCCCAATTTATTGAGCTCGCACCATTGATAAGAAGGTGAATGAATACCAGCGCGAGTGGTGTGACCACCAGAACAGCCGAAGCGAACGCGATCCCCGACGCCAAAGCGCTTTTGAATTTGCGCCACTGGTGCTTATCTCCCCGTTCCTTGTACATATTATATTACTGCACCGCGCGCGTGGCTGATTTGGTGGCGATGGTCCGCAAGAGCAGTTGGGCCAGAAGGTTCACCAGAATAGTTATCCCAAAAAGGACAAGCCCGATTTCAAACAGGGCTTGGAGATACATATCAGTCGTTGCTTCGGTAAATTCATTGGCAAGCACACTGGCGAGGGTGTAACCAGGCTTGAACAGCGACGCGGCGATCTCCGGTGTATTGCCGATCACCATCGTCACTGCCATGGTTTCGCCAAGAGCGCGGCCCAAACCAAGGATCACTGCCCCGAACAGACCTTTCTTGGCATAACTCAACACCGCGATGCGTGTCGCTTCCCAGCGAGTCGCACCAAGACCGTAGGCGGCCTCTCTTTGCAAATCGGGAACGCTGCGCAAGATCTCTCGCGAGACCGAAGTGATGATTGGAAGAATCATCACTGCAATGATGATTCCGCCGGCGAGCATGCTCGGCCCGTAGATCGGCCCAGTGAAAAATGGTGTCCAACCGAACAACCGCTTCAGCAAAGGAAATGGATAATCACGTAACCACGGAACCATCACAAAAATGCCCCAAAGACCGAGGATCACGCTCGGAATAGCGGCCAGCATTTCGATCAACGAGACCAGCGGTTGCCGGACCCATACAGGAGCGAGCTCCGTCAGATACGCTGCGGTTGCGATGCTCAATGGCACCGCAATCAGCAGAGCGATAAATGACGACACCAGCGTGCCGTAGATGAAAGGCAGAGCGCCAAACTGATCGGCGACTGGGTCCCACATGGATGTGGTGAGAAAACGGAAGCCGAATTTTTTAATCGCAAGTTCAGATCCCTGGTACAATTGCCAACCAATCAAAATCACTAGGACGACGACTGTTAAAGCCATCGACAACGTGAGCCATTCAAATGCTCTGTCACCGAAGCGCGTCGGCCGCTTCATTACCGCGCCCGCCACATGCGGCTCGCCGGGCGAAAGTGATGGGGCTGTAGTGATCTCCATTCTTACATTTTGATCTCGTCAATGCGCTTCAAGACGCGTTGCTGTACGATTTCGGGGAGCGGCGCGTAATCGAGGTCTTTGGCCATTTTTTCCCCATCGTTCATCGCCCACTTCAGAAACTGCACGAGTTTCTTCCCTTTGGCGGCATCCTTCTGCTGCTGGTAAACCAGCAGCCACGTGGCACCAGCAATTGGATAAGCTTCTTTCCCGGGAGCGTTGGTCATGGAAAACCGGAAGTCGTCCGGGACCTCGGCGGTGGCCAGGGCTGCGGTCACCGAATCAATGGTTGGTTTAATAAACTGGCCAGCGGCATTTTTGAGTTCTGCGTAGGGCATCTTGTTCTGTATGGCGTAAATCAATTCCACATAACCGATCGCCCCTGGAGTTTGTTTCACCTGACCGGAGACGCCTTCATTTCCTTTGCCACCGATACCAGTCGGCCAATTCACTGAAGTGTTGTTGCCAGCTTTTTGCTTCCATTCACCGCTGACTTTGCTGAGGTAATCGGTGAAGATAAAAGTGGTCCCGCTACCGTCCGATCGGTGCACCAGCACGATTTCTTGATCAGGTAAATTCGTGCCGGCATTTAACGCGATCAGCTTGGAATCATTCCATTTTTTTATTTTGCCCAAGTAAATGTCGGCGATGGTTTCACCATCGAGTTTTAACGCGGGGTTTCCGGACAGGTTGTACGTAATCACCACCGCGCCGGCAACTGTGGGAATGTGAAGGATTTTGCCTGTCGCTTTGCTCAGATTTTCGTCGCTCATTGGGCCATCGGAGGCGCCGAAGTCGACCGTTTGCGCAAGGATCTGTTTTTGCCCGCCGCCCGATCCGATGGATTGATAATTGAACCGCACCGACGGATCGACCTTTGCGTATTCGTCGAACCATTTTGAGTAAATCGGATACGGGAACGTCGCGCCCGCACCGTTGATCATCATCTGCGCGGAGGCGGTCGTGCTCAGTCCAAACGCGAGTGATAACGCCAGAATTTTTTTCGGATCGAGAAGTTTCGTCATGCGACCAAACTGCCTCAGGCGATTTCACCAGGTCAAAATGTTTACTGTTACGTTTGTGTGACGAAACAAACTACGAAGGGGTTCCGGACATTTAACGCCGAAGCTTAGCGGCGCTTTCCACAAGATGCGGAGAGATCATTCGTTATTCGCGGCTTGGTCATTTTGTATCGGCAGCATTACGCGAACTGTGGTGCCGTTCCCCGGCTCGCTCTCCGCTTCCACTGTGCCGCCATGCAGCTGGGCAATGTGTTTCACGATGGATAAGCCCAGGCCTGTGCCTCCGTGTTCGCGGCTACGGCCTTTGTCCGCGCGATAGAACCGCTCGAAGATGCGCGTCAAATCCTCTTTGCTGATGCCAATCCCGTTGTCGCTTACGCTCAAAGCAACTTCGCGATCGCGCTTTTCCGCACGCAATCGCACTTCGCCACCTCGCCTGGAATATTTAAGTGCGTTGTCCAGCAGATTGGCGAACAATTGTTCCAGGCGAAATTCGTCTGCGGAGATCGGCGGAACATCCGCAGCAACTTCCAAAGCGACGTTTAAATTTTTCTCGCGAAATTTCTTCTCCCACTCGGAGATCATGCGACTGAGAAATGGTTCAAAATCGATCTTTTCCAGGCGCAGCTCCGGCGTTCTCGATTCCAATTTCGCGAGCGTGAGCAAATCTTCGATGAGCGCCTGGAGGCGGTTGGAATGTTTTTCCATGACGCGAAGAATATCGGCCGTCTGGCCGTTATGCGTCTTTGGATCGTGCAGCAAGGTTTCGATGTAACCGCGCAGAATCGATAACGGGGTGCGCAGTTCATGTGAAACGCTTGCGACAAAATCGCGTCGCATTTCTTCGGCGCGTTTCAGCTCGGTAATGTCGTGGAAATAAACCACCGCACCTGTGGCGACTCCCGAGTCGTCTTGCATCGGCATCGAAGTTACTTGCCAGTGCCGATCTCCCAGAAACATTTCGCGGCGGGACATCTTTCCTTCGTGAAGGCCTTTGCCAACAGCTTCGTCAATCATCGGATCGCGCAGGGCATCAAGCAGCGGGGCGCCTAACGAGCTCTGGTCAATGGAAAATAATTCGTGCGCCGCACGATTGAACAGCACCAGGTGACGCTGGGCATCGATAACCAATAGCGGATCGTGCATAGCCGCAAAAATCGCCTTTTGCCCGGCGACATGCTGATCCAGTTGCCGATCAAGCTCCTGCTGCCGGATAAAAGTATCTTCGAGCGCCACGCCAACCCGCTCTGCCTGACGGCTGCCGACCAGAAGAAAGGTGGGCGGTCGTTCACCGCGGCCAATTTGTCTGACCAGTTGTTCGACCTCCGCCCAAGGCGTGATCCATCTGCGCCGGAGTATCAACACGGCAATCGCAATTGACAACCCAATCGACAGCCAAAAAATAAGCCACCACATCCGAGTTAATTTGCCCGGAAACGGTAACCGAATCCGCGGATGGTTTCGATATATTCTCCGACGGAGCCAAGTTTTTCGCGCAAGCGGCGCACGTGTGTATCCACAGTGCGAGTGTCGATGACGCTCTCGTAACCCCACACTTCATTGAGCAAACGGTCGCGGTCCTGTACTCGTCCCCGGCGTTGCAATAAAGTGCGCAGCAGTTTGAACTCGAGACTGGTCAGATGCACTGGTTTGCCATCAACGCGCACTTCATGACGCGCGGCATCCATCGAGATGGGACCGACTGTCAGGCTGTCAGCCGGCGCTTCGCTTCGACGCAAGATTGCCCGAATCCGCAACCCAATTTCCCGCGGGCTAAACGGTTTAGTCACGTAATCGTCTGCGCCGAATTCAAGCCCCACGATGCGATCCACTTCGTCGGCTTTCGCTGTCAACATCAGGATTGGAATCTCAGACGTAGAAGGATCGCCCCTTAAAATCTTACAGACCTCGAGTCCTGGCATTCCGGGCAACATCAAATCGAGAATGATGAAGTCTGGTCTGCCCTCACGCGCTTTCTGCAAACCGTTTACCCCGTCTGCCGCCACGGAAATTCTAAAGCCGGCCTTGCGCAAGTTTAGTGCAAGCAGGTCAGCTACGTCCTTTTCGTCTTCGATGACCAGGATTTTTTTGCCGGAACTGGAATCCATAAAGGGCAAATCAACTCGCTCGGCCTATCAAATACCAATACTTCTGCGCAGCTTCACCAAAACATTTCGCGGTTCAGGCCAAATTTTGCCGAAACGTCACGCATTCGTCATCCGACTGTAACAATCGGCTTCTAGCCTCCACGGGGTTCACTGAAACCCTCTTCGTCGGCAACTCAACAACCACACCACAAAGGAGAACGAATGTTCACTAGAAAGACGATCTTACGCGCAGCTGGAGCGAGCCTGGCTGCAATTCTATCACTGGCCGCGCAACCCCTGAGAGCTCAACAATCGGATGCCGAGCGTTTACAAAAGCTCGAACAAGCCGTCAGCCAACTGCAAAAGCGAAATGCCGAGCTTGAGCAGGAGGTTTCGGGATTGAAGAAGCGCACTTCCTGGGCGCCCGTCATTGGGACGGAAGACAAAGGTAGGACGGAGGTGACCAGCGATGGAAAGACTTACGTTGAAAAATTCGTTCCGGATTTCCACGGCGGCGAAAAATGGAAATTGGCCCCATGGGTCACTGAATTGGAGCTCTTCGGTGATCTTCGCCTCCGTTACGAATATCGAGGTGGCAGACTTCCAAGCGACCACAATGATAACCCAAATGATTGGTATGAACGCGAGCGCGAGCGCTATCGTCTTCGCGTGGGACTTCGTGGAACGGTTCTGGATGATTGGTTCTTCGGGCTTCGATTGGAAACCAGCAATAGCTCGCGCTCAACGAATGTGACTTTCGGAGGGGAATCATCCGGCGGACCATTTGCAAAAGGCGACGACGGAATCTTTGTGGGTCAGGCATATTTCGGTTACAAAGGTTTCCCTGACCTCACGCTGACCGGCGGCAGAATGCCGCAGCCGCTCATAACCACGTCGATGCTGTGGGACGACGATATCAATCCGGAGGGACTCGCGCAGCAATGGAAACACACATGGACGTTTGGAGGGGAAGCGCCGCCGCCGTCCTACAGCAAAGATGGCAAAGCCGTTGTGGAGAAGAAACCGGAACCGTTCTTGAAACTCGACCTCTTCCTCAACACTGCGCAGTTCGTTTATGACGATGAGAATCCGGAAAATCCGATCGGACCCCCGCGAACGAACGACGACAACGGCGTGACCCAGAAAACCCCGATACACGACGCCTTCATGCTGGCGTGGCAGACAGGCGCAAAACTTACTTTTCCGCAGTTCCATAACTTCTACGTCCAGGTGGCGCCTCCCCTCTATAACTATACCGGCAACGGTGACTCGTTTAACGTCCACTACGTTGGCGGTAATCCGGCCTTGTCTAATGCCGACTCACTGAACACGAACCAAACCGGCATCAACAGCCTGCTGGTTTTCGATCTACCCGCAGAGTTCGGTTGGAAAGCCTGGGGGGTACCAATGCGCATCTTCGGTGAGTTCGCTGACAACATCGAGGGTCACGATCGCGCACATGCGGCCGCAGAGCTGGGGGGATTTGAAGCACACACCGGCCAGCATTACGCCTGGGAGATCGGTGGGGCTGTTGGCCAGTTAAAGAAGAGGGGTGATTGGGAGCTCCGGGCCTGGTATCAACACGCCGAACAATATGCGCTGGATCCCAACCTGGTCGATTCGGATATCTTCGATAGCCGTCTTAACCAGAAAGGCGTAGCCGTGAAAGGCGGATACATGCTCGCGGATGCCATTAGCCTTAACCTCACATGGGCTTACGCGTGGCGCATCAATGGCAGCCTTGGGACTGGCGGCCTGGGCGATATCCAGGTCAATCCGCTTGATCAATATCAACTCTTTCAGGCGGACATGAGCGTGAAGTTTTAGCTTGGTTAGGTTCATGCAAGGCCGCCGTGGAAAATTCCGCGGCGGCCTTTCCCACCACATCGGAAACGCTTACTCATGAAATCAAAGGCGACGAATCATAAGCGAGCTCGTCGCTCAAGATTGCCAGACCCGTCCCCCGTTTCGATGCTTGCACTGGAACTTCGCGCGCTACACCGCGATTTGCGCACCGTTGCCAACGCTTACATCAGCCGCCTCGAAACTGATTTATTGGTCTGCCTCGCCGCCCTGCGGGCCTATGGCCCGATCGAACAGGTGCCACGGGAAATGCTTCATGAGATCCGCGATCTCACGATCATCCTTCGAAACCGCAAGTTGAAACCCGAAAAAGGCCGTCGTAAAGATTTGCGCAAAATCGACTCGTTGATCGGCGATTTGGTTGGGACAGTGGGACAAAAGAATTGAGCGCCACATTAGCACGATGAATTGCGCGTGCGAGTTGAGCAGCGATCCAGTTCTGGGGATTTTCGCCACATAAACGTAACAGTAATTCTTTTGCAGCAGCGCTCGTCGATTCTTAAGCTTCTTCCCGACCGCGAATGCAAGCGTTCACCTTTCCCAGAAGGGATTCAACGCAGATTTTCACGGCTCAGCGGCGTTTTTCATTTGAAAACTCGCCGGAGCAACAGCCGTTGCCGAAACGTTATCGAACGGGCTGGATCTCCGACACCCATCTTGGAACGCGCGGCTGTAACGCCACAGCGCTGCTCGATTTTCTCCGCGAGAACGACTTCGAGACGTTCTATGTTGTCGGTGACCTTATCGACATCTGGTCGTTACGCCGCGGAATCTACTGGCCGCAGCAACATAACGACGTCATCCAAAAAATTCTGCGCAAAGCCCGCAAGGGCACGCGGGTAATTTATATTCCTGGAAATCACGACGAGCTGGTAGCGAGTTTCCTTGGCGCTTACGGGAACATCGATATCAGGGAAAATGCCATTCATGTGACCGCGCATGGAGAGCGCATCTTGATCATTCACGGACACGAACTAGATACCGTGGTGCAAAACGTGAAGTGGTTGGCGTTCGCAGGCGATGTTGGATATCAAATTTTGCTCTCGGCGAATCCGCTAATCAATTTCGTGCGGCGGCGATTCGGCCTCGGGTATTGGTCGCTCAGCGCTTATGTAAAGCGGCGAGTCAAGGATGCGGTCAGCTTCATCGGCAAATTCGAAGCTGCCGTCGCGCATTATGCAGAACGCTATCAGGTGGATGCCGTTCTGTGCGGTCACATCCATAGCCCTGCCATTCGGGAATTCGGCAAACTGACCTACTACAACTGCGGCGACTGGGTGGAAAGTTGCTCGGCACTTGTCGAGAGCGAGGATGGCATCGTCTCGCTTGTTAATTACAATCCGTTCGTGACGAATCGGGCAGCAGCGAACCGATCCGTCGATTCCGTGCGGCAGGCGAGGCCGGCCCGTTAAGCAGCAGACGGCTAAAATAGTGCAGCTCGCGGGTTCGAAGCAATGGATTCCCAACGCGAGAAGTGTCCTCTCTGGACTCTCGTTCAGGCAAACTGCTGCGGATTGCGCCGTGTAGAGCCGATCACTTTCGTGGTGTCACCGCTTCGTCACTCGTTTTTGACAATTCGTAACCTGACGCCGCCCAATACCGATCGAACGTGGAAACATGAACGTAATCACAGTGAGGAGGACTTTTCACAGGCTCTCCAGAGACGAGGCAGTGAAAACGGGAGTGATCAGCGCAACGGCGAAGAGAACCGGGCCTATCCACCGTCCGTTCCACAACTTGGTCCGTGCCTACTTGGCGAGGGAACACAGTTTGGAATTCGCAGTTGAAGCGCTGTTCTTTGCAATAATCGTGGCGATCTCAGCGTGGCCAATCCTTGCGGCGGCAGGCGCATTACAAGAATTTCTAACCCGTACATTGATCTAATCGAGCCAGCTTCAGCTTGGGGACACGGTGGCGTGGATTTCGATGTTCCAGCACTGGCAAAGTAGTGAGACTGAAGCGTCCTGTAAGTCGGGCTCAATGCGAAAATCTCGACAGCAGGGTCGTGCTGTTTAGCATGTTCAGCTTGTGCAAAAGAATGATCGAGCAAGCCATCGCGAGATTGAACGCAAATTTTTGCTTAAAGGTTTGCCAGATAAACTGAATCGCTCCCGATGCTATGTCATTGATCAAGGTTATTTA
>DASREH010000079.1:0-11155 GCA_035652195.1 Candidatus Udaeobacter sp.
GATCAATGGCGGCCATGTGCACAGCGATTATTTGAACAACATTTCCCTCGGCATCTGTCTGGTGGGCGATTTTAACCGCGATCGGCCCACCCGCGCGCAACTTGAGGCCTGCGAGGAACTGATCCGTTATCTGCGGCAACGCTGCGGCAAGGCCGGCTGGCACGATATCCCGGTAAAGCCGCATCGGGAAATGAATCCGCCGCGCTGGCCCACCGATTGTCCCGGAGACGATTTTCCCTACTCCTGGTTCCGCAGGTTTTAGGGATTTGCGCGGGGCCGTCTTACCGAAGACGGCTCGGGATTCGCACTGGACCCGATTTTCTCCACCCACTTGAATTGCGGCAGATACGCCTGAAGCAAACTCTTAAAAAGTTTGCCGTGGTTGGGGATTCTCAGATGGAGCAGTTCGTGAACAATAACGAATTCTTGGAACGGATAGGGTTGGTCGAACAGTTCTGAACTGAATGTGACGCAACCTTTGCTGGAACAGGAGGCCCACTTACGACTCATCTGCTGAATACGAATCTGTTTCGGCCGCGCTTTGATTATCGCGGACCATTCAGCCACTGCGGCCCGAAGCTCCTCGGCGCTCTGCAGTCGCTTTGTGCGCTTTCCCTTCATCGCTTCAACTCCGAACGAGGTTCAAAAGCTTCTCTGTAAGGGCGACCATTCTTTTTCCCCTTACGACGTTGAGCAACAGCTTGTATATCTCTGCTTTGAGCTGGCGAAGTTCATCCGCGTTGAAGCGGTGATTCGGAAATCTGTCGAAGAGTGTCTTGATTGTTTTTGCAAATTCGGCGGCATCACCAAGACCCTCTCGCTTTAGCTCCCAGTAAATTGTGAACGTATCGGCATCCAAGCCGGCTTTTTCGCGTTCCTTTTCTGCATCGATTCGCTCTTTCGCCAGCTTCTCCAACTGTTTGAGCGTTTCAGCGGATGAGTCCTGGCTCTCTTCAAACGCTTCCATGATCTCCTGCGCGCGCGCTCCAATTGGGATGAGATATGGTTTGGCTTTCCCGTTTTCTTCGGCTGCTCGTACAAGGCCTTTTACGAGATTTACGACTTTGTTGCTGTCGGAAGATTTGCTCTTTTTGATTGCCTCCAGGGTTTTCTCATCGATCTCGACTACTTTCGAGGGCTGTTTAACTCCGTAAGTCTCTGCCTCTTCCCGAATCAAGAGCTCGGTCTTCTTCGCAACATCGGCGTAGAATGTCGTTTTTGCCCCAAACGCATTGCGAATGGTTTGGTAGAGAGTCGCCAGATTCCGGAAGTCACTGATGAAGTCAGCCAGCTCAGCCGACGGCGATAAAATTTCGTAGAGCGCTTCGACCTCTTTGAAAAATCCGTAGAATTTTTCGCGCTCCGTTTTGTTTACGAACGCGTCGATCGCTCGTTCGACGGCCTTGTCGTCGATCGTGCCTTTCGTTAACTGCAGATACTTCTGTCCCTCAGCGCGCATGAGCTCTTTGAAGCGCGCCAGCAAGACATCGATCGACGCGATGAGCTTGCTCACGTCCACTTGCTTTGAATCGAAGGCCAGAGCCTTCTTTAGTTTCCCGAGAACGCCAACAAAATCGACAATGAAACCGCAGGGCTTTTTGAATTTCTCTTCCTGCTCGTACGGACGGTTCACCCGCGCGATAGCCTGGAGCAGGACGTGATCGCGCATCGGTTTGTCGAGATACATGCAGTAAAGAATCTCCGCGTCGTAACCGGTGAGCAGCTTGTCGGTTACGATGAGAATCTGCGGATCCAATCCCGGTTTAGTGAACGTCTTCCGCTGTCTCGTTTCCTCCGTTTCGCCGAGTTGGTATTTCGCGACCAGCGGGAAACGCTCGCTGTCATTTTGTGCCGGGGTGTAAATCGCGCTCGTCCATTCCGGCGGCAGTAATTTGTCCAAGGCCTGCTTGTAGAGCGCGCACGCTTCGCGATCGACCGCGACGAGAAAGGCTTTGTAGCCGAGCGGCCGCACCTTCTCCTTGAAATCTTTCGCCACGAATTCTGCGACGGCTTTCACGCGCGCGTCCGACTTCAGAAAGGCTTTCAGCTTTACCGCCTTGTCCAGAATGCGGTTCAGGTCTTCCACGTCGCTGATGCCTTCGGCTTCGGCGAGATCGAGAAATTCCTCTTCCAGGAGTTTCTCCGGAAGTCGAATCTCATTTGGCGCGAGCGCGTACTTCAGCTTTAGCGTTGTGCCATCGTTGATCGACTCGGCAATGGAATATTTGTCGAGATAACCCTCCTTGTCGTCCTTGCCGAAAACTTTGAACGTGCCTTTCCCGTAGGCCGTTTTGTCGATCGGTGTGCCGGTGAATCCAATCAGCGTCGCGTTCGGCAAGGCGGCCATCAGGTAATTCCCAAGATCGCCGCCGGTCGAGCGATGTGCTTCGTCGATCAGAACATAAACGTTGTCGCGCGTATTAATATTTTTCGGAATGCCGTCGAACTTGTGGATCATCGAAATGATCAGCCCGCGAAAATCCGAGCCGAGCAGTTCGCGCAATCGATCTTTACGACAGGCGTATTCGATCTTGATGTCGCGGCTGCTCAGCTCGCCTAACAACCGCTCGACCCAGCCAGAGAGTTGCCCTTCCAATTCATTTCGATCGACAATCAATAAGACCGTTGACGTTTTGAAGATTTCCTTCAGCTCCAGAATCAATCGCGCCGCAGTGATCATGGTAAAGGTCTTGCCCGAGCCCTGCGTATGCCAGACCAGTCCCCGCTTTTTTTGTGGATCGGCGCAGCGCGCCACCACTTTTTCCACCGCGCGCGTCTGGTGTTGCCGAAGAATCGTTTTCTTTAGCTCGTCATCCTTGATGTAAAAGAGAATCCACTCCTTCAACATCTTCAGGAAACGCTTCGGCTCGAAGAACGCTTTCACCTTCGCCTCGAAATTGCCCGGGCTTTCGTCGCGCCAGCTGAACAGATTCTTGCGGTCCAGGCTCCACGTCGCGCCGTAATAAAACTCAATTAGATGCGTAATATCGAACACCTGCGGCGTGGTCAGCATCTCCGGTGTCTCCCTGTGGTACCTCCGAATTTGCACCAGTGCTTCTTCCAACTCTTTCCTGGCGCTCTTGGTTTCCACGAGCGCCACGGGAACACCGTTGACCAAAAACATCACATCAGCGCGATTGGGTTTGCTTAACCCGTTGGTGTATTCCCATTCCGGCGATACCTGAAAAATGTTTTGACCGACATCTTCATAATCGATCAATCGGACCTGCCGCTGCCGTTTCTCGCTCGCGACATGGACCGACCGCTCAGCGCGCAGCCATGCCAGAATCTCCGCGTTTCCCTCGATAGAATTGCGCACCGCTTCCAAACGCCGGATCACTTCATCGACATTCTCCAGAGTGATGATGCCCGGATTTAATCTGAGCAGCGTCTCTTCCAGCAGCTTATAGAAAAACATCCCGCCTTCGCCTTTGCGCAGAATCACCGCCTCAGATTGCGGCACAATCTCCCATCCGATCTCCCCCGCATAACGAACAAGCGGATCCTGAACAGTCGCGGATTCGGTGGCGAACGTGGCCATTTTTCAGAACGGCACGTCTGCAGGCTTTGGAATCACTTCAAGCAGCTGCTTGTGAACCTCGGGTGTTTCAAGAAACTCCTTGGCCGACGATTTCCTCATAATGAGCTGTTGAGGCCGGGCTGAAATCCGCGAGCGGATTTGTGCTTCGCGATCAACTTCTCGGTCGTCATTATGCGGAGCGATTACCAGCAAACGCTTGCTTTGATCCCTCTTCAAAGCCTGCTCTAAGATTTTATTGATGTGCTGGTCGCCGAACCCATACCCGATGCATGCGATTACCTTGGTTTCGAGCGAATACTTTCGAAATTCGTAAATATAGAACAGATACGGGTCGGCCGCTTCGAGTTTGAAATCTCGGCCGAAAATCAGCTCCATTTTTTCCGGCGCGATGTTCTCGATCTGTTCCAGACAGAAGAGATTTCTCGCGTCATCGCGCTTCCAATTTATGGAGCCATGTAGCTTATAGAGGTAGATTTCAGGCGGATTTGGACCCGCGTTGCTGTCTTCAAAACGCTCCCAGTCCCAAGGAAACTTGGGCCCGATGCCTGGAAATCCGCTTTCCACTCTAAAATCGTTGCAGTTGAGACGCTCTACGCAGAGATCATAATTTAGAGAGAAGATGCGCAGTGGAAATGTTAAGCCCCGCTGAATGGCGATGAGGCCTCTGTAGTAATGAGCCAGAGAGGTGTCGTCAGGAGAAACCCATGTTTTCAGTTGCCTAAGGATGAGCCGTCTGAATGCACTTACCTTCGAAAAATCTTTGTCCGTCAAAGAGACAAGCCGTGAGTTCCAAGAGGCAATGAATGGATAAAGGGGATGTTCCTCATTGCGCTCGAGCTCATAGAGCGTGTTTACCAGGGTCTCGATGTTATATTCAACGTTGCCGTCGAACAGGCCCTTGAGTCCTGCCGCGTAATGAATCGCGCTTTTGATGTGATTGTATAAATCGACGAACTGCTTCCAGTCTGGATCTTCTTTAAGCAATTCTTCGATCTTCTCGATCATCCTACCGGAAGGCGGTATCCCAGCCTCTTCGCTCGCTCCTGCGCCTAGAAGGAAAATGATATCCTTTGATTTACTACTCATGACCCCTCATAGAAACCAGGGCCGCAGGTCTTCGATCGCAGGAAGCGGTAACTCCCGCTGCTGGAAGTCGTGGACCAAGTCAGCGACCAAATGGCAGTAGAAGACTGATACAGGTGCACTCTTTGCATTGAATCCTCGCCAGTTAGCACCCGAAAGATTGACCAAATCCTGAAGAAGGATTTCATCGCTTACACTCTCTTCAGTAGCGCGGAGGAATTGGAGATGGGTCGGTCCGGGAAACGCTTTCGTGACCGTGGGCTTATCTGGGAAAATGCCTTCAAACCACACGAGATATTCACCAGGCCCAAGTTTCACGCGCGTGCCCTCGAATGGCACGAGACTGTTGACGTTCCGATTCGCTCCGAAAAATCGCGTTCTGTGGTTCACTTTCACAACAGCAAATCTACATTTGCCGTTGTTGGGCAAAGCTGCAGCTTCCTTTACCACACCCTGAATCTCGTCGATTTCACGGTGCTTCAGCTTGAATGATGTGTGAACTACCACCCGCGAGAACTCCTTTGCTCCGTCAGAGAGAATCTCCTTCAAGTTTGCTCTGAGCTGATTGAGATACTCGTCTTCCTCCTCTGCGTCGCCAAGCACCTGAATTTTTTGGAACAGCCCACTCGAGTCAGTCGAAATCGAAAAGGCAAAGTACTTCTTTACTTCAGTTTTCTCCTTGGTCCTCCGAATTTTGTGAGATTGGCTGATGCCCACAATTAAGCTCCGTTCGGCTGTAGGTCTGACTTTCCATGGTAGCCCCCCCGCCTTGCAGAAAATCTGAAGTGCGATGTTGCCCACCGACCACTTCAATGTGTTCTCATCCTGGATGACGCCGAGCGTGCACGCTTGGCTAGGTATTCCGGCGTTGCTAAAGACGGCCTTGTGGTTGAAATAACCTTCCTCTTCGCCGTCGGGGAGAATTAGAACCGGCATTCGCACCTCGCCATTTGCACCGGTCCGAATCCGCTCTAATGCCGATCTCATCGAGTCCGCCGAGAAGTCGGTGAGAACAATCGGTTGGTGATCGATTTCAAGGCGGGCTTTAAAAAGACGTTCAAATCCTGGGAAGCTGAATCGCTGGTGCTGGCTGCTGCCTCTAAGGGCGGCGGCGAGTGCTCGGGCGGCTTGCCGGTCACGTTCACGGAAGATGAACACCAATTTCGCAGATCGTGTTAGCGGTTGTAGTGGGCCGTGTTGCTGCAATCCGATGAACTGACTCCGACTTTCGTTCTCACCGTTGAACACATAAGTTCTAGGCCGCAGCCGCGTTGCTGGTACGGGCGCGAAGTCCTCTTCCAGGTGTATTGCTTCCGTCGCGCCTGGTAGGTGTATAGTTTCAAAAACCTCTCGCCTTTGTCTGAGAAACTCGACGATCTTATCGAAACGATCGACGTAGAAATCTAAATTTCGTCTGAACTTTTCATCCAAGCTCAAGCTTGACCTCTGGACCTCTCGGGAAAAACTGGTCTCCGGGTCTTTTCGAAAATGGAAGTCGGCAATCACTCCAAATTTTTGTAAAACTCGCATTTGATAAGGTTGAATAATCAGCTGCTCCACACCGTGCTTGTGGCTTCGCATGTTGAAGTGGATTTCACGCCAGAACCCGCTTCCTGACACCGAATAGTCCTCAGGTCGCAACTTTCGCTTGCACTGATCTGCTATCGCCCTGAACAAGGCCCATGTTGTTAAGTGACGATTAAAATTTCGTTGGATAGCAAAGCGTTCGAAACCCGGGGTCGCTTCGCACGAAACCCAATACCAATCGCGATTCCCAATGTCAGCGGCGGTCTTCGGTAATGAGTAGCAGTGAATCTCATCGCCCGCCGGGCGCTGCTCCCGTTGGTCGCCTCGGAGCTTTCGATAAATTTCGAACTTCGGCAGATCGCCAGCTACAGGCAAGAAATTAAGGTGAATCCGGTAATCGTCGGGAACGTTCATTTGGTCACCTCGCTGGTATCGATGTCCAAATCGTTGACGCGGATTTGGGCGGTCATGAGTTTGTTCAGCATTGTTTTGAAGAGTTCCTGCAACGAACGCTTCTTCGCCTCGTGGATGTCGATCTTGCGATCAACAGTTTGCAGGATGTCGGCGATCTCCTTTTGATCAATCAGCGGCGGGATCAAAAGTGGTAAGGCTTTTAGCTTACTCGTGTTGATGCACGCCAAATTCGTCGTTTTGTGTGCGACAGTCAGGAAGTAATCCCTGCCGTGCGGCGACTGAATGAGATACGCGAGGTAGCGCGGCAACAGGCGATTACGATTCGGACGAATCACAAAGATGTGGTTTTGATGTACGCACGGATCCACTTGGCCATCCCAAATAAAACCGCGCCCGAGTTTGTCGAAATCGCCGCCTTCCGTGACAACGATGTCGTCTTTGCGCAGCGAGTAACGGCTCAGCTCATCTCGACGAATTTGGATTTTCTTGACCTCGGTTAGGTCGAGATGGCCGTGCTGAACATTAGCGACTCGCAAGTACGGCACTTCGATCAAATCCGGTTCATCAATTCGTCGCCCCTTTGCGACGCCAGTCTGAACATGTGCGCAGTCAGATAGCAGTTCTACGTCCCAACTTTGAGGCAGCGGGCCGATTTCGGTTTCTTTGAGCGGTTCGCCGCGCAAGCCGTGGGTGAAGAGATGGCGAAGCAGCGATTTTTTCAGGTCGCGCGCGTTGCGTACGATCGCGTCTTCGATCTCGATTGCCTTCTGAATCTTCCACAACACCGCCGCGATTTTTTCCTGCTCGGACTTTTCCGGGACGGGAATGACAAAGTCGCTCAGACGCGACCGGGATAGATTTGGAATAGTCGTCTTGTTGCCGAATCCCTCGTAAACACGCAATTGCGTGATCGCGGCTTGCATCCAGAACATGACGAACTCTGGATTGACTCGACCGTCTCGCACCCGCAATCGGTGCAAATGATTTTGGTAATAGCAGTCGGCCAATTCGTCGCGCCAAACTGCCGTTCGGCCGATGTCGCCGCCTTCACACACAAGCAGGTCGCCCGATTTGAGCGCCAGTGTCTCGCATTCAGCAGGCGAGAAATCCATCTCGTCCACTTGGGACAAATCGAGTTTTCCCCACAACACATTCGCTGTCCGCAAAAATTTGTTCTTCTGCTTCCCGGTCTGTTTGTGACGTGCCAGCGACTTGCCTTGCCGAATATCGAACAAGTTGCCGATCGAATCGAAGGTCCAGGCAGCTGGAAGAGCGCGGAGTTTTGCGTCGTCGTCGGCCAATTCCATATCAGCCTCTTCTTCCTTTGTTCTCGATCGTCCGCGCTTCCAGTTGCCGGCGCGTTTTCTCGATCTCAGCCGCGATGATTTGTTCATCGGGGAGAACGGTCCGGTATTCGGTTGCGAGGATTTTGTTAGGCAAACCATCCAGCGCATAACGCGCGATGGCTTCGTCTTTCTGACTGCAAAGAATAAGCCCGACCGGCGGGTTTTCGTCGGCGCGCGTCCAGTGTTCGCGCGCGTAGTTGAGATACGTGTGCATCTGGCCGGCATCAGCGTGCGTGAACCTGCCGCGCTTGAGATCGATCACGACGAGACAGCGGAGCTTGCGATGAAAGAAAAGCAGATCGATGCGATACCATTCATCGCCGATGCGGAGACGGCGTTGTCGGCCAACAAAAGCGAAATCGCCGCCGAGCTCCAAGAGAAACCGTTCCAGATGCAGGATGAGCGCTTCTTCGATTTCGCCCTCCGAGTATTCGTCTTTGAGTCCGAGAAACTCCAAAACGTAAGGGTCTTTGATTTCCTCCTCAGCCGAGACCGCATCTTCCGGCTTGGCGTCGCCGCCTTTGCTCAGCATTTTGGCTTTGTTTCGTGAAAGCGCGGTGCGTTCGTAAAACAGCGAATTGATCTGCCGATCGAGCTGCCGCACGCTCCAGCCCCCACGCAGCGCTTCCGCTTCGTAAAACTTCCGCGCCTGCTGGCTCTTTACTGAGAGCAAGCGCACGTAAGCGGACCAGGGAAGAGGAAAACGCGCGGCTAGGTCGTTAACGGAGAGGGTTGGTAATTTACGCGACAGTGTGGCGTATTTCTTTGACACTGTGTCGCGACTCGCAGATTTGCCAGACGCTGTCTGGATTATTTGGCCGGGCGGAGATTTGCCAGACAGTGTCTGGCAAATCTGTTCAGGCCGAAAGGCGTGATAAAACTGCCGCATCTGCTGCAAATTCTGCCGTGAGAATCCGCGACCGAATCGGCCAGTAAGATCAACGGCAAGTCGCTCCAGCAATTCTTCCCCGTATTCGGCGCGCTTCTTCCCGCTTAACTCAAACTCAACAATGTGCCGACCGATTAACCAGTAGGTGGCGGTCATGATGGCGTTGACGGCACGCGCCGAAGTGCGCCGGGCCTCGTCGATCAAACCTACGACGCGGCTGAGCATCGCGTCATAATCTTGAGAACGAAAGGCGAGCGTGCCTGACTGCCGCTTCATGATTTTGCCTCCGCAGACAGGTTCAATTGTCGAAGAATTCCATCCAGTTCCTTGTCGATCTTGGTTGCCTTTTGTTCGAGATCCTTCAGCTCCGCTACGATCTCGGGAATCTCGCGATAGGTTTCGTCGGTCGCGGCCCCGACATAGCGCGAGGGCGAAAGATTGAAGTCGTTCTTTGCGGCTTCCTCGGTGCTGATGATTTTGACGAAGTTCGGCACGTCTTCGCCGGCGATGAAAGCATCGGCAATTTTGTGAATGGCGTTTTCGGGAATGAAATTCTTCGGCTGGCCTTTCTTGAACTGGGCGCTGGCGTTGACCAGAACGATTTTGCCGCGACGGGATTGCGGCTTGTGCCGGTTGAGAACAATGATAATTCCCGGAGCAGTGGTGTTGTAAAAAAGGTTGTCAGGAAGCAGGATCACCCCTTCGATCACATCCTGCTCGACAAACCATTTGCGGATTTTCTTTTCGCGATCCTCGGTTTTGTTGCCGCTGCCGCGCGTGACTGCGCCGGTATCGAGCACAACGGCGGCGCGGCCGGTCGGTTTCAGAGAAGCCAGCGTGTGTTGCAGCCACGCCCAATCGGCTTTGCTTGTCGTGACTCCGCCCTGTTTCTCGAACCGCTCGAACGGATCGTTCGCATAAACCGATTCGTCGAACGGTTGGTTCCACATCGGATTCGCAACAACGATGTCGAACTTTTTCAAGCTCGTGTCCGAGTCACGGAATTTGGGATTGGTCATGGAATTGCCGCGCACGATTTCGCCTTCCATGTCGTGGATGACCATGTTCATCCGCGCGATGGCGTAGCTGGAGCCGGTGAGTTCCTGCCCGTAAAGCTTGAGCGGGCGCGAGATTTTGTGGTCGCGTTGCTGCAGAGCAAGTTCGCATTTGATCAGGAGGCCGGCCGAGCCGCAGGCGTAATCGTAAACTTCTTCGCCCTGCCGCGGCCGCACAAGATACGCGATGAGCCAGCCAACTTCTTGAGGCGTGAAAAATTCGCCTGCGCTCTGGCCCTGACCCTCGGCGAACTTGCGCAACAGATATTCGTAGGCGCGGCCCAGAAAATCAGGCTCAACATCGTGAAGACCGAGCCGATAGCGCGGATCGGACAACTCTTCGATGACGCCGCGCAAAGCCTGATCGCTGATTTCGCGTTCGCCGCTGCGCGTTTCGTTAAAGTCAACAATGTCGATCACGCCGCCAAGCGACGGATTCGCTTTCACGATTGCGCGGACCGTCGTGGTGAGTTGTTCCCCGAGCGTTTTCGGTTTCTGGTCTTTGGGCCAATGGAATTGTTCGCGACCACTCACGACAGGCCAGCGCGCTTGAGGCGGAATGTAGAACCGAACCAGCGAATGATCCGCCTCCAGAATTTCAAGTGCTGTTTTCCGGTCGCCGTACGTCTCGTCCAGTCGCGTTACTTCATCTTCGAAAACGTCGGAGAGACGTTTGATGAAGACCAGTGGCAAAATGTAGTCTTTAAATTTGGGCGCGTCTTTTTCGCCGCGAATCCTGCACGCCGCGTCCCAGAGCATTTGCTCCATGGATTTTGTCGAAAGCACCGCGCTCTTCGAAGTCCCGCGCTTTCGGCGCCGCGGCGTCTCCACTTCTTCGTGTCGCAGAGCGAGGTCGCCCTGGCCAACCTCTTCCAGCAGAGCGTCGAGCGCTACCCTGGCAGACCCTTGCGGTTTTGCCCGCCCGTTCTCCCAGCGATTGACAGTCGCAAAGGAAACATTAAGTCGCTGTGCAAGCTGCTCTTGACTAAGGCTGAGTCGATTCCGCAAGTAGCGAATCAGCCGAGGCGTATTTAACGGCATTCATCCAGTATGTTATATCAAATATGTCACGTCAAGGACTTGACGTCTGCGCGGACGTTACTTGCGTTCGGCCACAATCAGGTGCGCTTCCTTGTAGTTCCAGCGATAGCCAAACCCAAAATCCAGCGGAGGCGGGTTGCTTTGCGCGAACAGTTCCCGGAGCCGTGCCTGATAATGTTGCTTGAACAGCTCAATCGGCCCGAGATAAACGCCAAACAGACGCAGCCGCCACTTGTCGGCTGTAAAGTACGCGACTGGA
>DASREH010000080.1:0-7522 GCA_035652195.1 Candidatus Udaeobacter sp.
AGTGAATAGCACGACTCGCGTTTCCGCTTTGGGAACTCGCAACTCGATCCAGCGCTGTTTCTCGTCAAACGGCTGATCCGTAATGATGGTGAATCCAAGTTTTTCCGTATAAAAATCGAGCGCGCGATTTTGGTCGGCCACCGGGATGCTAACGAACTTGATTTGTTTGATCATGATGGGCCGAACCTAAACTGAACGAAAGATTCGCGTCCAGACTGGAAGCGGTGTTTACATCACAAACTGATGTCCGTTTAAAGGTATAGTTTCGCCTAACGAATCAAAGGTTACAAATACGGAACCTTTGAGAACATGCAGGCGCTTGGGCGATGACTTATGCCTTCCCGCATGAAAAACCTGATAGCCTTAGCTGTGATGGCATTGGTCGCAATACCATCGTTCACTAAAGCCGATGTGGAAGACCGGCTCTATGATTTCACCGACGCCTATTACCTCCAAAACGGAGTCAATCCCGCCATGATCGACGGACGTATGCAGCCCGGTACAGGGACCGCCGTCACCGACACGCCCATCTTTCCTTTTCAAAGAAACGTGCGTGCCTTGCTGACGCTCCCGGCCTACGACCATAGTGGCGACATCAATTTCTTCACGGTGCTCGGTGGTATCAGCGCGAACGCTTTCACGCCCAATGCGGCTGGACGCCAGGCGCGCGCAATCGCGGATAGCTTCACGGAGTATCTGTTTCCGCAGGCAGGCACGGATCCGATTGGATTCACCTTTCGCCAGTCATCGCTGCTCGATATGCGCCATGGCTACTTCGGCGCTGATCCGCTCGGTCTCTGGATTCACAAATGGGTCAATTTCACGCCCAGAGCGTTGAACACGCGTGCGGGTAGGCAGTTCCTGGCGGCAATGGCCCGCGAAAACGGGACCGCCCTTGACGGTACTCCCATCATCGCGAGCCTCAGCGACATCGATGACCTGCTGAGTCGGGGTTACATCACCGTCAGAACCCGCCCAACCAATGATTCGTTGCGCTATGCAATCTGTCCCGTGATCGAAGACCCGACCGACGGCGGTATCGCCGAAGACCAGTTTCTCGCTATTACACTGAAGCCCGACGGTACACCCGTTGAGCCGGACTTCCTGGAAGCGTTCGAAAGCCTCCGCACAACCGGCGACTGGGATTGAGAGACCAGTCAATTTGCAATAGCTGACCAACCAAAGTCAAAGCCGCTTCGGACATGTCCGGAGCGGCTTTCTTGTTTACAGGACTGTGTGCAGTGCTATCGACCGTTACGCGAAGGAAGCAGTAGAAATTATGGAATACATTCGGCACTGTTTTCCCGGTGCCCCGCTTCAAACAGACCGTTCCCATCGACGATTACGTTCTCGACGTTTTGATGCGCGATCTGATTGCGCACGATCAAAAACCGGCGGCTTACCTGGTTTATTTGCACTTGTACAGTCAGGCGGTGCGACAGCATTGGAAGCCGATTCCAGCGAGTCTGCGCGCGATCGCCGATGCGACTGGCTTATCGAAAAGCGCAGTTCAAACTGCGCTCGCGCATTTGCGGCGTCGACAGCTCATCGCGACAACCGCGGAGCATGTAACCGCCACTCCGCGTCATCGCGTGCTTCGCCATTGGCGCAACCGATGACCGGCGAACGCGATGGGTCAGAGCCACTCGCGGACGCCGCGGCTGGGATCACGGGGGCTAATGATACCCGCCAGCCGGTCCCAGGCAGCGTTTACTGCAGGCACAACTGTGTCCCATGGTAGCGCCGCGCCTGGTTTGGCTTTCTCGTAACCGAGCGCAAGGTCTTCTTTAAGCTCGTCGAAATTCTTCCCCGGGTTCTGGAAGAACGCATTGTAACCCGTCTTGTACGCGTGTTCGAACTGCTCGTAAGAACCATGCTTCGCGTACGGCTGTTTGGGATGTTGTTCCCGCCAATAAGCAGCTTCCTTTTCCGGATCGACTCCGCCCTGTTGATGGCTTTTACCGCCTGCTGTTTCAGAACCTGATTGCATAAGTCTGCGTCTCCTTTTCCTGCTAATTAACACATCGGTTGTAAGCAGTCTATTTGAACAAGCGACGAGCGATTTGGATTGCGTGTTCTTAACGGAACAACGAAAGCTGAGGTTCCCTGACACGACGCACTTCTTGTCCCGTGCAAATCACATGAGCCGATCAACAATGAAGAAACCACTTTAGAATGGATAATCTTTCGGTGTTTTTTCTGGCCGAAGGCGAACAATCCGGGGACGAGGTCATGGGGCGGCTAACCACGTTTATTCGCGCGGCAAAGCGGACACTCGACTTTGCCATTTACGACATGCGGTTCAGTGAGGCTCTCCACAGCCAATTGTCAGCAGCGTTGCGCGAGCAAGCGGCAGCAGGCGTGGAAATTCGTTTTTGCTACGACGCCGACAAACCGTCGCCCCCAAATGTTGCTGCCGGGCAGGATCCGGCTCCCGGCGGCACGGGCGTGTTTGTGCAGTCGTTAGGTTATCCATGGCGTCGCATTGGTGGAATGAAACTGATGCACAGCAAATTCGTCGTCCGCGACGGCGAAAATGTCTGGACCGGCTCGACCAACATGACGGACGACGGTTTCACGCTAATGGAAAACAACATCGTCGAATTCGCCTCGGAATCTTTGGCTGCCTATTACGCTGAAAATTTCGAGGATCTCTGGGAAAAAGAAAACTTTGAGCACACCGGCGACATTCATACCGAGCCGGTGCCGCTCACATTTTCGAATGAACCAGCCACGGCGCGCGTCATGTTTTCACCAGGTTGCGGATTGGAAATCGATTCGGAGATCGCAAAGCGTGTGCGAGCCGCGCAACGCCGTGTTCGCATCTGCAGCTTGCTGATGAACTCCGGCACACTGATCGGCGAGCTGGGCAATTTGTTGCGTCGGAGCCGGGTCGCAGTGGATGGAATCTATGACGCTACCCAAATGGAACAGGTTTACCTGCAGTGGCAGGAAGTGCCGCAGAATCGATGGAAAATCGCCGCGCTGAAAGAGATTATCTGGCGCGCCAGACTGATCGGGAAAAACTCCGCACCTTACTCAACCGCCGGCCACCACAATTATATGCACAACAAGGTTCTGGTCATTGACGACACGGTGATCACCGGCTCGTTTAATTTTTCGCGGAGCGCGCAATTTAATTCCGAAAACATCCTTTTCATCGAGAGCGCGCCCTTGGCGGAGGCTTACAGCGCGTACATCGATCATCTCCTGGAAAAGTATCGCTGACCTCGACCATCCCCGAGCGGAGGAAATCCCGTGACTTTTCGCGAACAGGGATGCGGTGCCGTGCGATGGTAACTGTATGGACCTGCATCTGAGAGATAAACTCGCACTGGTCTCCGGCTCGACCGCCGGAATTGGTTTCGCCATTGCAAAGGGATTGGCGGCTGAGGGCGCTCGCGTGATCGTGAACGGTCGCACCGAGAACCGCGTAAACGCCGCGATCGATCGGATCCAAAGAGACCATGCCGGCGCAAAACTTGAAGGCGTCGCAGCAGATCTCGGAGCTGCAGAGGGCGTGGCACAAGTCATTCGACGTTTTCCGGACGTCGAAGTGCTGGTGAACAATCTTGGGATTTTTGAGCCGAAACCGTTCGACCAGATTTCCGACGCCGAGTGGCTTCGGTTTTTCGAAGTCAACGTCATGAGCGGCGTCCGGTTGAGTCGCGCTTATCTGCCGTCAATGACGAAGCGGAACTGGGGCCGGATCGTTTTTATTTCCAGCGAGTCCGGTGTGCAGATCCCCGTCGAGATGATTCACTACGGTGTCACCAAAACGGCTCAGATCGCCGTCGCGCGCGGGATCGCCGAAACCTGTGCCGGCACCGGTGTAACGTGCAACGCCGTATTGCCCGGGCCTACTGCATCCGAAGGCGTGAACGATTTTGTCGAATCGCTCGCGTCACAGGGCGGACAGAGTCGCGAACAGGTAGAGAAAGAATTTTTCGAAAAAGCGCGACCCACCTCGCTGTTGAAACGATTTGCCACACCGGATGAAGTTGCCGCGATGGTGGTCTTCATTTGCAGTCCATTAAGTGTTGCTACCAATGGAGCAGCGGTGCGCGTGGACGGCGGGGTTGTTCGCTCTCCATTTTGAATTCGGGCCAGGCGTCTCATCGCTGCTAACCAGGGCCCTGGACGGGAAAGGTTATCTCCCGCTGCTCCGCAGGAGCGACGGAATCTAACTACTGCTAACTCGTTACGCCGACTCCGAACTCTTCGGCTTCGACGTTTTCCGTGCGCGGGGCCGCTTTTGAGCACTTCGTTTTCGAGAAGCGGTTGCCGCTTTTTTTTCCGCGCGCGCCTGTCGCCGCCGTGACTTTTCGCGTTCCTTGCGCTCTTTCTTCTCAGTCAGATAGGCCCTGAACTTTTTATAAGCGAAACCGCCGCCCAACCCTGCGGCAGCAATGGCAAGCGCAGCCGCGATCTTAACCGGTCCCTGGCCGGGAGCCATGTGCCACGGACATTTGTCCAGCGGATATTTATCGGGAAGGGGAAAGCCGCAGCCAGATGCACTACATTTACGCGCCATAATTGGATATTTCGTTAGGCAGACAAGCAACTGCTAACGCTGAGTCTTGCCTTTTTCAACTCATCATCACAGGCGCCCAGAATTCATAGCAACGATTGGATCAGCCAAGGTGGCCTTACTGATTGATCGGTAGGTGGATATTGAGCGCAGGGGGACGCGCGGCGAGAACATGGACGGCAAAAGAAAAACAACAACAAGGAGAAAAACATGAACAACAACAAGAGAGATGATCGGAAAAGGCATCTGATAATAACAGCGGTTAGTGTTCTGCTCGCGCTCGCCGGAGTGCCGGCTGCATCAGCAGAAGGATGGGCACAGGGATGCGCTGAGCAGTTCGAGGTGGCGCAGAGGGCCGACATGGAGTCGTTCCGCGACTACGACGGCGAGACGTTCCGCGCGGGCCATGACCCTCACGCAGTGACGATCTTTGCGAGCGGAGCGGTACGTTATGGCATCGATGCCATCATGGCTGCGCTTGAATCGCACTTCGCCAATCGCGAGGCGATCTGGGCCTGGACCGAGCTGTACCGTGTTGTCGACGGATGCAAATCGGCGTTCATCCTGTACGATGCAACGTACGACATCCCGTCGATAGGCTATCATCAGCGCACGCTGACCGGTGTGACATACACGCACAACGGCAACCGGTGGCTATCCATCGCCGATCAGGGGACGTACCTCGAAGCGCCATAGTCGCCATTGAGCAGCCGAGCGTTCGAGATCATGAACCGCTCGGCTGCTCGATTCAGTGCCTTGTACTGGTGGCTGTTTACTCGCGAAGGAAGCCGCGGGAGCCGAGCCGGAAGAATTTCAAACCGTCTAGTGTGCGGCATGTTGCGGCTCCGGCAGATAGAAAAAGAGGATCCCGAGTATCACGTAGACCGAGAGAAGTTGAATGCCTTCAATCCAATTCGTCTCACCATCTCCGCTGATCTGGAACAAGATATAAACTGAAGCCACCACCGCGACCACTTCAGGCATCGTAAATTCCAGGTCCATGGGTTGCCCAAAAAGGTAGGAGAGAAAAATCAGCACAGGCGCGACGAAAAGAGCGATCTGAAGACTGGAGCCGATCGCGATCCCTACGGTCAGGTCCATTTTATTTTTCATCGCCATCAGGATGGCGGTCGAATGCTCGGCGGCGTTACCCACAATCGCCACGACGATCACGCCCACAAACACCTCAGTGAGACCAACCGAGTCGCGGACGTTCTCGATCGTGCCGACGAGAAATTCCGAAAGTATGGCCACAAGCACAGTCGCAATAAGCAGGATGGTAATGGCTTTGCTCCGCGACCATTGCTTGTTCCTTTCTTCATCTTTATGTGCGCCTTGGAAGAAATACTTATGCGTCCACAGCGAAAAACTGAGCATGCAAAAATAGGTGAGAAACAGAACAACGGCGATGGCCAGCGAAAGCTTTTGTTCGACTAACGAGCTCCAGCCGCCTGGGCTGCGGGCGGCGGCGAGATGAAAGACGGTCGGAATGATCAAGCCGATCGCGGCCAGCGAAAGCGAGATCACGGAGGTTCGCGCCGCAGTCCGGTTGAAACGTTGTTCTTTGTACTTAGTGCCGCCGCAGAGAATCGAAAGGCCTAGCACCAAGAGCACATTGCCGATAATCGAGCCGGTAATTGAGGCTTTCACCACATTCGTCAGCCCTCTGGAGAGCGCAATACCGGCGATGATTAGCTCGGCAGCATTGCCGAAGGTGGCATTCAGCAATCCTCCCAAACCTTCTCCGACCCGGGCCGCCAGCGCTTCAGTGGCGCGTCCGATCCAGCCAGCGACTGGAATGATGCCGAGCGCGGAGCAAACGAAGAGCGCCGTCGGACTAATGCCTCCTGGCCAGAGGCGCAGAAAGATCGCGAGCGCAACGAAAATAAGAAGCCAGTCAAGTGAGGGTTTAAGTTTCAAAAGTTTGGAAACTTCGCGACTTGCCTCAGCTAATCAACCGGCCACATCTGCTGTCGTGTAGTCGTGCCGCGGTGCTACTCGATAAACTCGGCAATGGAATGATATTTTTCGCTTAGCTCGCGAATACGAGCCTCGAAATGTCGAATTCGGCGAATGGAACGAAAAACCAACCAACACCCGAGTACAACCAAACCGAGATTGAGAAGCATGAGAGGCACAAGCATCGGCATCACCTTTTCAATCCTGTAGTAACGCGAGGTGGCGATCAGCGCGCTCAACACGGAAAGAGGCAGAGCGAACACGGCGATACCGGTACGGAGAGAAGCCAGCGCAGTACGTTTCTCAGCAAGGAGCACCTGGATCTCGTTGAAGATGACGCCATCCGGCGCCGGTGATTCATTCGCTGCCATGTTTGCAAATTAATATAGAGCACCTCGACATGACCGCCTAAATTCATGCTCCCATGGCGGACCAATTAAAATCCAAGCGTAAACACGCACTAACGATTGTCTTGTTTGCTGCCGGGCTGTGTTGCTTTCCATTTCTCGCAAACGCGCAGAGCGCAGACGAACGGCTCCGGGCGATCTACACCGAAGAATGGAAATGGCGGCTGGAGCAATTTCCCGGACTTGAAGGGGTCGAAAAACCGGTTCCCGATCGGTTGCCAAAAGTAGATGGAGCCACGCAGGAGATGCGGTTGAAATACTGGCAGGATGTCTTGCACAAGCTCGATGGAGTTCCACGCCAGCAACTCTCGCCCGAAGAGCAGATCAATTACGATGTTTATCGGCCGGAGATCGAGAATTTCATCGCGGACCAGAAATTCCGTGATTACGAAATGCCGGCCAACTCCGATTCCGCTTTCTGGACGGACGTAGGCTACACAGCGCGGCGGCCATTCAAGACGTTGACGGATTACAAAAACTGGATCGCACAGATGCGCGATATCCCGCGCTTTTTCCGCGAAGAAATCGCAAACATGCGAGCGGGACTTGCGCGCGGCTTCACACCGCCGCAGCTCACTTTGAAGGGACGCGACAAATCGATCGCTACCATCGCGGAAGGGAAGCC
>DASREH010000081.1:0-26723 GCA_035652195.1 Candidatus Udaeobacter sp.
CGGTGCCTGGTTATATCCTTGTGTCGGTTCAACGGTTAAACCGTTCAATCTTTCAACGCGGCGAATCCGAGCGAAGCCATGAGTGTTCGGTGCGGCATTGGCTATGACGTGCATCGTCTGGTGAAAGGACGCAAGCTGATCCTTGGCGGCGTAGAGATTGCCCATTCGCGTGGATTGGAAGGACATTCGGACGCTGACGTGTTGTGTCACGCAATTGCAGATGCGTTGCTTGGCGCGATTGGCGCGGCTGATATCGGCCAGCATTTCCCAAACACGGACGAATCGATTCGAGGCATCAGCAGCATCGAAATTTTGAAACAGGTAAAGCAATTGCTCGCCGCAAAAAAAGCGCGCCTGGTCAACCTCGATGCGACAATTATCACGGAAGAACCGAAGATCGCGCCACACGTTAAGGCGATGCGACAACAAATTGCGAATGCCATCGATGCGCGGCAATCCGATCTCAGCATCAAAGCAACCACAAACGAAAAACTCGGGTTCATCGGGCGCGGCGAAGGGATTGCCGCAATGGCGGTGGCCACTGTTGAGATAGGACGCGACCGCCCGGCGAGCCGTCAACGCAGGGGAGGGCCCAGGGATCCGTTGCGACCAAGCTAATGGCGTTGCACTTTTTTAACACTTACTCTCGCAAGATCGAGCAGTTCGAGCCGGCGAATCCCGCTGCGCGCCCGATTAGCGTCTATACTTGCGGACCCACCGTCTACAGCCGCGCACACATCGGAAATTTTCGCGCTTACGTGTTCGAGGATTTGCTGCAGCGCCATCTGGAGTTACGCGGCTACAAGGTCCATCGAGTGATGAATATCACCGACGTCGATGACAAGACGATCCGCGGCGCGCGCGAAGCCAATGTGCCACTCGCAAAATTTACCGAGCAATTCAAAAGGGCATTCTTCGAAGACGCCAAAACATTGCGAATCAAGAGAGCTGATGAATTTCCCTCGGCCACAGACCAGCGTTACGTCGATCGGATGATCGAGATGATCGGCATACTCATCGCGCGGGGTCTCGCTTATCAAGCAGAGGACAAATCGGTTTATTTCCGCATCAACAAATTTCCAGATTACGGAAAGCTCGCCCATTTTGATCTCACCCAACTGCAAGCTACCGGCCGGGTGAAACATGATGAATATGACAAGGAACACATCGGCGATTTTGCGCTTTGGAAAGCGTGGGATGACCAGGATGGCGATGTGAAGTGGGATTCGCCATGGGGACCAGGCCGGCCCGGTTGGCACATCGAGTGCAGCGCGATGTCGACAGCGCTCCTGGGCGATCAACTCGACATCCATTGTGGAGGAGTCGACAATATTTTTCCGCACCACGAAGCCGAGATCGCCCAGAGTGAAGGGGTAACCGGAAAGAAGTTCGTCCGTTACTGGCTGCACTGCGCCCATTTGCTTGTGGACGGCCAGAAAATGGCAAAGTCGTTAGGCAATTTCTACACTGTGCAGGATGTTCTCGCGAAAGGTTACACCGGACGCGAGCTTCGTTACGCGCTGCTGCGCGTTCATTATCGTGTGCCTCTGAACTTCACCTGGGAGGGCATGAAAGAAGCGCGCGAATCGATGGCTCGGATCGATGACTGGCTGACCCGGCTCCAGGAAAAATCGCAGGCCGCGAAAGCAGAACCCGCAACGCCGAGTCCAGAACGCCCAACGGAGAAGTTCGAAGATGCGCTGGACGACGATTTAAATATTTCGGCGGCGCTGGGGTACCTGTTCGAATCGATTCGCGAAACGAACCGCGCAATGGATGAAGACAAACTCGACGGCGCTTCGGCGAAAGCCTGGATGGACTGGTGGAAGCGAATCAACACGGTCCTGGATCTGGAACGGGAAACGGAAATCACGGTACCAGTGGAAGTGAGTCAGTTGGCGGAACAGCGTGAGATTTCACGACGCGAAAGAAATTGGAAACAAAGCGACGAACTGCGCGATCGAATTTCGGAACTGGGCTGGGAAGTGCGTGACACAAAGGACGGCCAAAAGCTTACGCGGCGGGATGCGTCTTGATCCGCAACAATTTCCGCTAGCAACCGGTGGATGCATTCGTCATCTTGAGTAGTAAATGTTTGCGCCGGCTGATTTTCTCGATCTTGAACACACGGCTCACCCCAAGTTGTTCGAGAACCAGAACTACGTTTGGGACGCGCTGAAGCAAATTGCCAGTTACCTGCAATTTCGTTTAAAGCCCGCGATTCTCGGCGAGCTGATGGGCAAACCATTTATCAGTAACCAGGTGTTTATTGGGAGAGGAACGGTGGTCGAACAAGGCGCGGTCTTAAAGGGTCCGGCCTGGATCGGCGATAATTGCCATATCCGCAGCGGAGTTTATGTCCGTGAAAATGTGATCGTCGGTAATGGCGTGGTCATGGGAAACTCCTGCGAATTCAAAAACTCGATTTTATTCGACGAAGCGCAGGTACCGCACTTCAACTACGTGGGGGATTCGATTATTGGTTATCACGCGCACCTCGGAGCAGGCGTAATTCTTTCTAACGTCAAGCTGGATCACGCCGAAATTTCGGTGCTAACCCCCGACGGCCACATCCCAACAGGCCTTAGAAAATTCGGCGCAATCATTGGCGACCGCACCGAAATTGGTTGTAATACAGTAATTAATCCGGGCTCAGTCATCGGCCGCGATTGCATGATTTACCCCAGCGTTAATTTTCGCGGCGTTCTTCCGCACCGCAGTGTCGTCAAACTGCGACAGGAACTGCAGGTTATTGAGCAACGCGATCGTTAGGATCCCGATAACTAAGAGCAAAAAGTCAACGGCGGACAGGAGGGTCGAACCCCCGCGTTGAAATCAAATGAATAGGGCGGTAATCGGCGACCTGTTACCGACTACCGATAAGGATCTGGACCACGCCTTCACTGATTGGGCTCGCCCACAGGTTGCCTTTGGTATCGAACTCCGCCGCAATCACCTGCCAGTGCGGCAACGGTGAGTTGTCCATTGTGTAGTGAGTCCAGGTTGTCCCATCGAATGTGCTCACGCCGCCGGTGTATGGCCAGGTTGAGGGCTGGTTATTTGCGATGGCAATTAACCCGTCGCTTGCTCGTCGGGCTACATCATAGACGACCGTGCCTGGCATTCCGGTGTTTGCCTGATTGTAAATCATCCAGTTTGTTCCGTCGAAACGCACCAAGCCTGCAGCAGTGCCGATCCAGATTCCACCGCTCGGATCCGCTTCGATATCCAGGATCATTGCGCTCGGCAAAGGCGAGTTGCTGGTGTCATACAGCGTGAAAGTGCTGTTGCTGCCAGCGGCAAATTTCCGCAGCCCGTATTCCGAGCCGACCCAGAGGTTGTTCGCCGTGTCGACGGTCATTGTATTAACATTGTTAAAGCTATAATTATAGCCGCCAGGGCTAAGACTTACATTCACCCAGGTGTTGCCATTCAGCCAATAAACACCGGAGCCCCCGCTGCCAACCCAGGCAATGCCCTGGCGTTTTACGATCGCTTTAATGCCATCGGAACTAAGATTCGAGTTCTGCCAATTCCAGAAGTTAGTAAACACGCCAGTGGCCGAGTCCCAAGTGCCGACGCCATTACCACCCATCCAGAAAATTCCCCCCGTGTCTTCGAACAGCGAATACATCGGCTCGTTCCCAGCCCACGGATAAGGCTCTGACGCAACATTATGCTCTCCCCAGTTACGCCAGTGCGTAGCGGAGCGCGATGAGCCGTTGTTGCCGAGCATTCGGGACAGACCGGCCTCGCCGGTGGCAAACCACATGTTACCGCTGCTATCTGATTTGATCCGATCGACGAAATAATCTGGCAACCCGCTGTTGAACGTGTTGATGCGCCTCAATAACTGTCCCGACGCGGTATATTGTCGAACCGTTCCGAGTACGCCAGTTCCACCGTAGTTCTTGATCCAGATATCGCCGTTAGGCCGCGCCATGATGCCACTCGGAATGTCGTCCGCGTCCACAAAGAAGACCGGGTTATTATTTATCATCTTGTAAACCGACCCATACCATGTCGAGACATACAGGACGGAATCGCGGTCCACCCCTAAGCCAGTCATCGTGATCGTTCCCCCTACCGTTGGCCAATTCCTCCAGTTCGCTCCATTCCATTTAAAGAGGCCGTACTGCGAGCTCGTGACCCAGATGTTGCCTTGGAGGTCGGCAAGCATTTCGTTCATCTGATAGGCAGAGTTGTGCAGGACCCAGGAAGTGCCGTCGAATTCCGCCATTCCGCCCAGCACCGAGTGGGTCAGCCAGACATGATCGTCAGCGCCGACGTAGACAGTGTTCACGTTGTACCACGGCGGGCTCCATGGTAATTCCTGGCCTACGCGATACTCTGTCCACACGTTGGAAGTGGGATTGAACCGAAACAACGCGCCATTTGATGTAAGTACGTTGACGTTGGTTAGCCACAGGTTGCCTTGACTGTCCAGCGCTAGCGAGCGGACTTCGTTGAGGATCAACGGAGAGTTGGCCGGGGTGTAAGTGACCCACATCTGCGCTTCGCTCCGCGCCGCAGGGTTGAATCGCGTCAATCCGCCGTCACTTGCGATCCAGATCACTCCATCGGCGCCAAACACCATGTCATTGATGTACACCGAAGGAATGGGATGATGCACGCTCGACCAGACCTGCCACGCGCCGGTGTCAAATCCTCCGCCCGGCAGCGGCCTGAATTTGAGCTGTTTAGCCGGAAGCATTGCGACGGCGGCTTCGTTCCAGAAATAAAATCGCCCGGCTATCCATAAATTGCCCGCCCGATCGAACTTCATGACGCGCACTTCTTCACCGGGCACACCGGTCGTGCTCGGCTTAACAATGTTGAACCGGGGACCTGCCGCCGGAGTGACGGTAGCGGTTGAGATTTCCGACGGGACTTGATCGTTTGCCAGAAAATCCGAGGAATTAACGGAGGAAGAGGCCACCGCTGCACTCGGGGCTAGGAATTCTGCAATGAATAGTCCGAAAAAAATTTGGATACTAATAAGAGTACTTGTTTTCATGCAACCAAGCTATTCGGTCGCAACAAAACGTGCTGAGCACCGTTTGCGAAATTCGCGGCTTTTCTTGTGCTCGTTTCCTCCAGTTGGATCGCGACACAGTGTTGCGGATTAGATGAAGTGCGCGTGTGATTGAGCTGATGGATTTGTTCTAGACGAGTCCGTTTATAATTTGCTCTGGGTTGCCAAACATACGCGGTTGGCGTTGTGGTGCTTTGCCTTAGAACAGACGGATTACGACGGCTTGACCATTATCACCGGCAGTACGTTCACGTTTTATGCGATGTCGTTATCGTTTCAGGATCGGTGGGTTCGCTTGCTGAGAGACCTTCCGCCAACGAGTGAAACGGATGGGGGGGGATTCGAACCCCCGGTGCCTTTCGGCACACACGCTTTCCAGGCGTGCACAATAGACCGCTCTGTCACCCATCCAGCGGAGTGGCTCAATTGTAGTGTCGGTCTAAGATCGTCGCATCTCTATTCGGTGCCCGACGCGCTACAGCTGGACTCGCCGGAACAACTCGTCCAGTGGCAGTTGAATACCGATGTAAAATTCGCCGAAGTCCGCGTACTCGGCGCTGACGGGGTCGAACCGCATTTGGTAAACGATCGCCTTGATCTGAAACGTGTCGCGCGCAAACAGGGTCACACCCCACTCCGCGTCGTCGAGCCCGGTTGAACCGGTGATAAGCTGTTTCACTTTGCCGGCGAACTCGCGCCCGACTGCGGCGTGTCCCTTCATTAGCTTTCGTCGCTCATCATAGGGCAATGCATACCAGTTTCGCTGTTCACCACGGCGTTTGCTCATGTTGTAAAAACAAACTATTGGCCAATCCGGCACGGTCGGATAAACGCGTTCCTGCCGGTAATGTTTGATCCGCTCTCGAAACGTCGCGAGCGCATGGTCGAGCTTCGCTGGATCCTTCTGCACGCCGGGCTCGAGCGTTTTTGCGTATTCGTCTTCGCTGGTGATGTATTCGCTTTCCTCGGTGAGCGATAAATAACTGTACACGGGAGTCAGCATGTCTGCGCCTAACGAGAGCGACAGCCGTTTTTCGATCTTGTTCGCGTTCTGCAGGTCGGGCGTGAGCAACATGAACCCGAGATCCGCTTTCGGCGTGACTACGCCAAGCGTGAGTAACTGCGTCGAATCCATCGCGCGGACTTCCTGCACCAGCGAGGAGAGATTCGTCTTCGCGGCGTTTTGTTCTTCACGGCTCAGTAGCTGCCATTGCCCGTACTCGATCCGGTAAAACAAATGCAGACAATGCCAGCCTTCTTCGGGAATTAAGGAGACGTTTTTATCGGTCATCGCGGTTAGTTTCGTACCGAGAAACTCATGGTCAAGCAGCCTTATAGCGACGCGGCTGTATCGCGTTGCCGGGTCCAAGGCGATCAACCCCGTGACAGAATGAGGCGCTACAGGGTCTGCTGCGTAGGCGTTACGGTTTTCGGGAGGTGCGCCATGCAGTACTCCTCTCCATTGCGTGCAACGCGGAACTCCAGGTTTGGATCGCTCAATTCAGTTGCCCCGCACACTGCGCATTTGTGGAGCGGTTCGGATTCACTGCGCGAGCTCTGTTCGTAACGCTTTCTTCGGGCGGAAACTTCTCCGCGATGCCGAGCGCTGTGAATGATTTCCGGCCCGAAAAAGATCAAGTAATTGGCCATGGCTGCTATCAACGCCATCCGATAGGAGTTGGTGTTTACCACGAAGCCGAGTAACAAAAATGCCGCCGACACCCATGCGATCCACTTGATTTTCGCCGGCAGGACAAAGAACAGGTAGATGACCTGATCGGGATAGAAGCGTGCGAATGCGAAAAACAACGACGCGTACAGCATCGAGTTGGAGAACCGTGCCCCAAAGAAGAGCGCGGCAACGGTCGTCCCGATCATTCCGACAACGAAATAAAGTGTAAGGCGAAACGCGCCCCATGCCTGTTCCAAACCTTCCCCGATGAACCAGAGAAACCACAGGAACAAAAGCACCCAAAGAGGTTGCATGGGCCCGGAAGCGCCAATACCCCGCGGGATGAAAATGTAAGTGACCAATCTCCAGACTTCACCGTGGCGGATCCTTCCTGGATTCAGGTCAAGTACTGAAGCGAAATTGGGATTCAGCCACATTAACCCATACACCAGCGCCGTGAAGACGATGACGATCCGGATCAATCCCGGAACGGCGAGAAAACCGCAGCGGCGTTCGAGTTTGTCGAGTAGAGCCATCGCGACGCACGGTAAAGGCGGGTTGTTTACGCGCAAGGCGGATCGCGTTCTTCTCAAAGCGACGCGCATAATATTCGGATGTCGCGGTTTGATATGTGCAGCTTCGCGAAAGCCCTTCCTATGATTTCTGGAAAGAGGATCCAGCTTTGCATGCGATAACGCGCTGCCTACGTTTGGCGCGTGAGCGACGCTCCTTCAAAGAAAACGCCACTTTACGACGAGCACGTTCGGCTGGGCGCGAAGATGGTCCCTTTCGCCGGATGGCTAATGCCGGTGCAATACACAGGCATCGGCGAGGAACATCAGGCCGTGCGAACCAATGTCGGCATCTTCGATATCTCGCACATGGGACAGTTGATCGTAGATGGGCCAGGCGCCTGCAAGTGGCTTGACACCATGCTCACAAATAACGTGGGCAAGCTCGAGGTTGGGACGGGGCAATACACCTTTCTGCTCAACGAGCGTGGCGGCATCATTGATGATTTGATCGTTTATCGAATCGGCGAACAGAAATTTCTACTGGTCGTAAACGCGGCCCGAGCGGAAGAAGATTTTGCATGGTTGCAGGATCATCTTCCTGCAAAGGAAGTTCTGCTCATGAATCGCAGCGCAGATTTCGGAGCGGTAGCCATTCAAGGGCCGCGAATCACCGAGTTATTTCACGCGGTGTTTGGTGCGGACAAGGATCTTCCGCCGCGGAATTCTATTGCTGAGTTGCCTTTCGATGGAACGACCGTTTCCGTCGCGCGCACCGGTTATACGGGTGAAGATGGGGTCGAAGCGTTCTTCCGAGCCGTTGATGGAGTGAGGTTTTGGAACACCGTCCTCGAAAAAGGAAAGCCCTTTGGCATCAAGCCATGCGGCCTCGGTGCGCGCGACACGTTGCGCCTGGAAATGTGCTACCCGCTTAACGGATCCGACCTGTCGCCGGAACGGAATCCCATCGAGGCGGGACTTGGGTTTTTTGTCGATCTGACAAAGCCAAATTTCATTGGCCGGGAAGTTTTGGCAGAAACAAAAGAAAAAGGGCCGCGAGAAAAGCTCGTGCCGTTTCGAATGAAACAGAAAGGACCGCCGCCGCGCCCACATTATGCGGTGTTTCAGAGAGGCGAACGCATCGGCGAAGTCACCAGCGGCACGCTTTCTCCAAGCTTGAACTGGGGCGTAGGGATGGCGTATGTCTCGACGGTGTGCGCGAAGATCGGCGCTCAAATCGAGATTGAAATTCGCGGACAAAAATTTCCAGCTACGATAGAAAAAAAACCGCTCTACAAAAAATCATGAATGTCCCTGACGACCTGCTCTACACCGAATCACATGAATGGATTAAACGCGAAGGCGACAACATCCGTGTTGGAGTTACCGATCACGCGCAATCCGAATTGACCGACGTGGTTTACGTCGAGTTGCCGAAAATGGACCGGCAGGCAAACGCAAAAGAGGCAATCGCCGTCGTGGAGTCTGTAAAAGCGGCCAGCGACATTTATGCTCCGGTTAAGGGCACCGTCGTCGAGGTAAACAAAGCGCTCGAAGCTGACCCTGGACTAATCAATCGTGAACCCTACGGCCAGGGTTGGATCTTCGTGCTCAAGGTCGACAACGCCGACGATCTGAAGCAATTGAAAAAGTCGGATGGCTACAAACAGCAGATCGGCTGACTAATCAAAGCTGGCGGCGCTGACGTCGTAGGCACCCCTGATTTGCTGGCTGTTCGGTGAGGTCGAATTGGACCTGCTGCGATGCCAATCAGATACTTCAAATCACCCGACGATTTTCGTCGATGGTTGCAAAAGAATCACGCCACCGCGCGCGAATTGTGGGTCGGCTATTATAAGAAAAGCTCGGGTAAAGCGAGCATTACCTGGCCGGAATCGGTGGATGAAGCGCTCTGTTTTGGCTGGATTGATGGGATCCGCCAGAGCGTTGATGATTTTAGTTACGCGATTCGATTCACGCCAAGGCGACGCGGAAGCATCTGGAGCTCTGTCAATATCCGGCGAGCACGTGAATTGAGCGACAAAGGTTTGATGCAGGCTGCGGGCGTAGCCGCGTTTGAGGCCCGGAAGGAATACAAATCAGGCATTTATTCGTACGAACAAAGAACCGCGAGGCTGGACGGGCCGTACGAAAAAAAATTGAAACAAAGCAAAGCGGCATGGGATTTCTTTTATGCGCAGCCCCCTTCGTATCGAAAAGCAGTCGCATGGTGGATCGTCAGCGCCAAGCAGGAGACAACACGGCTCAAGCGCTTGGAAAAGCTGATAGAAATGTCTACAAACAGTAAACGACTACTTTAAAAACCGAACGGTTAGGTCACACGCTCCCTTTCTTGATTGCGAAACCGATGTAACCCCATCGTCCCCATTCGTGGTGAGACGTGCGTTCGGTATTGAGGCGTCCAGACTTTTTATCGTGCGTGTACGTCCTGGTCACAAATTCAGGGAATGCTGCGTTCATCTGCACATCGTGCGAAACGAGTAATCCGCCGTCGCGGAGCCTGGGCCAAAACTGCTGAAACTCCCAAAGCATGTGCTTGTAACTGTGCGAGCTGTCGTGAAGGAACATGTCTATTGGCGAAGGGAGCCCATCGCCCTTCAGAAAATCCTCTACTTTGCCACGCATGGGAACGAAATTGGCCCCGGAGCGCAATTCATTCGGAATTAACGCGCCCTGATCGCATTCCCCGCTCAACTCGATGCTGTACAGTTTGGCTGTGGCAAGCTTTTCGTCTGAAAGCGCCTTTAGGATGAACGCTGACGACATCCCAACGTAGCCACCAGACTCGACAACCACCTCGGGCCGAAGCCAACGCGTCAAACCGTAAACCATTGCGCAATCGATAGCCCCCATGACTCCGCCGCTACCTAACTCATCGCGACGGCGGATCATCTCAGCCATAAATTCGGTCCTCCTGATCTCGGCCGCGAAGCGCGCTACCGTATCCCACATGCCGTAAAAGGACGGCGGCGGTGACAGCTCAGTCAGTTTCATGCTTTTACGCCGTGGCCGCCAGGAACGCGAAATCGCAAACATTCTTTTCATGCATGAGGATTGTTGTGTCGCGTGAAAGCATCAACGTGTCCAGTGCTTTGGGTGTGGAACGTAAGTCATCCTTTTTTCCTGCCTAACCTGTGCTTAATTCTTCCGTTTTCCCCATGAGCAGTAAACCGAAGGCTCGCGAGGCAGAGCTTAATTTTGAAAGCGCGATGGATCGGCTCGAAAAAATTGTCGAGCAAATGGAATCCGGCAAACTTCCCCTCGAGGAGCTGATAGTACGGTATGACGAGGGGATGAATCTGGTGAAAGTTTGCCAGGAACGGCTGGCCAAAGCTGAACAAAAGATCGAAATCATAGCTCGCAACAGTGCCGGAAAGACGATAATTAAGGATTTCGAGTCCACGCCGGAACCCCCTCCTACGGTCGAAAGCGCAGACGAATCCGAAACCACAAATGATGAAATCAAGCTCTTCTGAATCGATGCCCGCGGCAGACGCAGCAGCCGCACCGCGTTTGCTAGACGGAATCCGCTCGCCCGCAGACATCAAAGCATTGCGCGAACAGGACCTGCCGCAACTTGCTCAAGAGGTGCGGGAAGAATTGATCAGAGTGCTTTCTCAAACCGGAGGGCACCTGGGCCCAAATCTCGGGGTCGTCGAATTGACGATTGCCTTGCACCGCGTCTTCAACACGCCACACGATCGCTTTGTCATGGACGTCAGTCACCAGGGTTACGTCCACAAACTGTTTACCGGGAGGCTCGATCGTTTCCATACGATGCGTCAGTTCGGCGGGCTCAACGGCTTCCTCCTGCGCTGCGAGAGCGAACACGATTGCTATGGCGCAGGTCATGCAGGCACCGCACTGTCCGCCGCGCTTGGCATGGCGGTGGGGCGGGACCTTCGTGGCAGCGACGAGAACGTTGTCGTCGTAGCAGGCGACGCCGCGTTCACCTGTGGGATCAGCTACGAAGCGCTCAACAATGTGAAGGCCCACACAAAGCGTTTCATCGTCGTGCTGAATGACAATGAATGGTCGATCGCAAAGAATGTTGGAGCCATTGCAAATTATCTAAATAGCATCGCTACGAGCCCGACATTTGCGCATTTGCACGAAAAAGCGGCCCATTTTGTCCGTGCGATCGCCCCGAAATCGGTGGCGGACTTCGCGCATAAGGTCGAGGAAAGCGTCAAGGGCCTGCTGGTACCGAGCGTCATTTTCGAGGAACTCGGCTTGCGTTATTACGGACCAATCGACGGACACGATATTCCACTACTCATCCGGACGTTTGAGTTTCTGAAAACTCAGGACGAGCCGGTGTTGCTGCACATTCTGACGAAAAAAGGAAAGGGATACGAACCGGCACTCAAACAACCCGACAAATTTCACGGGTTGGGTAAATACAAAATCGAGAGTGGCGAGACCGCGCCGGCTCCGACGCCTACCTATTCGGAGATTTTTGGCAAAACGCTGGCGAAGTTTGCGGATACGAATCAGAAGCTGGTGGCGATTACCGCCGCGATGCCGAGTGGCACGGGCCTTTCGCATTTCGCCAAGGCCCATCCTAACAGGTATTTCGATGTCGGCATTGCTGAGGAACACGCCACGCTGTTTGCGTGCGGGCTGGCAACGCAAGGTTTGCAACCGTTCCTGGCAATCTACTCCACGTTCTTTCAGCGAGCTTACGACATGGCGATTCACGATATCGCGATCCAGAATCTCAATGTGAAGTTGTGCATGGATCGCGCCGGATTAAGCGGCGATGATGGTCCGACACACCACGGGTTGTTCGATATCGGGTATCTGCGACACGTCCCAAACTGGGTGCACATGCAGCCGAAAGATGAGGATGAATTTGTCGACATGCTTTGGACCATGGCGCACTACAACTCGGGCCCGATCGCCATTCGGTATCCGCGCGGGGCGGGAACAGGCGCAAAAGTGAAACCGGAGCCAAAGCTTCTCGAGATTGGCAAGGCAGAAGTCGTTCAACACGGTCGAGACGTGGCGATTTTTGGGCTGGGCAATATGTTCGAACTGGCAGAGGAAGCCGCGCGCAAGCTCGAGGAAAAAGGAATTTCGGTCGCCCTTATTAATCCGCGTTGGATCAAGCCGATGGATACCGGCACGCTCGAATTCTTTGCACGCAGTGTCGAAGTCGTCTGTACGATCGAAGATCACGTGTTGCACAACGGTTTCGGCTGCGCGGTAATGGAACATCTGCATTCACAAATGATCAATACACCCGTCGTGCGCATCGGCTGGCCTGATCAATTCATTGAGCACGGTGCCGTTCCGCTTTTGCGCAAAAAACACGGTATCACTGCTGACACGCTGGTAGAGAAGGTTCTGCCATTACTCCAAAAGAAGGCAAAGCTTAAGCCTTCGGTGGCCTGACACAGACAGTCGCGAAGCTGCCGCGCGGTGCCCGAGGGCTGTAAAAGCGAAGGGCGCCTTCGTTTCCGAAAGCGCCCTTCATATTTTTGATGGCGATAAGCCGAATTCTGTCACGGCCAATTTCTCGGCCGGGATGATCATTTGTCTCTCCCGGACTTCTCCGAGAGCCCGATCCCGCGGTAACGGGACCGTGATGCGACGGTACCCGAGGATCGAAACGGGCCGGCTGCCCTTCCTCTGCTTTGTCTTGCACCGCATGGGGTTTTTCATGCCTCGCGAATTGCTCCACGAGCGGTGAGCTCTTACCTCGCCTTTTCACCCTTGCCCGTGCTTTGTTGCCAAAGAACCGGCGGTATCTTTTCTGTGACACTTTCCGTCACCGGAGTTTTTTCAAACGCGATGCCCGCGTATTTTACGCGGCATGCCGCCGTATGGTGTTCGGACTTTCCTCCAGCAAGCCCCGCCAACGCGGAGCTCACCAGCGATCATCTGCCATCGGCGAACAATTTAACACAATAGAAAGAACAAGAAACGCTGAAAAGCACCCACAGCGGTCGAAACGCGGCTAGGCTCAAAAAGGCGAAGGCGCCCCAACGAAGAAGATCACGATCATTAAAAGCGCGATAAATAATTTGCCCATCATGGCCCCGAGATTACCCAGCAAACTTCCCCAACCAGCTCGGCCGGCGTCGACCATCCGTTTGCCGGCGACGAATTCACCGGCGACCGCTCCGATAACCGGCCCGACAAACAATCCAACTAGTCCAAAAAAAATGCCGACCACCGCTCCGAGCAAAGCGCCGAACATTCCCCACTTTGTCGCTCCAAAAAACCGGGCACCAAAGTATCCGCTGAGGAAATCCAGCGCATAGGACCCGACCGTTAACAACACAAGAACGATGATAGTAGCCCAGCTCACACTTCTCTCGGGCCCAAGCATGAACCGGTGAAGAAGCGCTCCACCCAGGATGATGACGGTACCGGGAAATACAGGCAGCACCGTGCCAATCAGCCCGATTGCAAATAGTAAAACTGCAACAAACCACCAGAAGAGTTCCATGGACACAACCGATCGTAATTCGAGATCGGTGAATCGCGATCGGCGTAGCGTTTCGATATACCAATCAAACCAATCCCAATCTTCGTTTTGACCGCACGAACCCCGACTCTATACTAAAGTTTTCCCAATCAACTCAAATCGGAGACTTACTTATGCCACTTGCTGTTGGAACGAAAGCACCAGATTTCACGTTACCGACCAAGGTTCCGGCCGGGCCAAAGCAGATCCGCCTGAGCGATAATTTCGGGAACAAGAATACCTTGCTACTTTTTTTTCCGATGGCGTTCACCGGAACGTGCACAACAGAGATGTGCGAAGTAAGCGCTGGTCTGAATGGGTTTATCGGCTTAAACGCAGCCGTCTATGGGATCAGCGGCGACAATCCATTTGCGCAGGAGGCATGGGCACAGAAGGAAAACATTATCGTGCCACTCCTAAGCGATTACGAACACAAGGTGGCCGACGATTACGGGGTGATGTACGATTCATTTCTGCCACAAATGAATCTCGGAATGGGAGGCGTGCCGAAGCGATCTGCATTCATTGTCGACAAGAATGGCGTGATCCAATACGCGGAGAGCAATGACGATGCGCGTCAATTGCCCAATTTCGAGAAGATCAAAGAAAAACTGTGTGAGTTACAGTAACTCGCAGGATTGAGTGAAGTCCTTGCAGGGACTTGCTTGGTCCGAAATGACATAAGTGATGCAAGACGAGTTTAAAACGCTGAGGAAATTTGATGCTGGTAAAGGAAGGGATGCATTTTTCCATTCGCTGCCGGTTTTGGAAGAACAAGGAATCGGAAAACTATCTCGATTGCCGGTCAGCATTCGAATTGTTCTGGAATCGGTGCTGCGAAATTGCGACGGACAGAAAGTCCGGCGGAAAGATGTCGAATCACTGGCAAATTGGAACGCGAAATCGCCTGCCAACGAGGAAATCCCATTCGTCGTTGCGCGGATCGTTCTGCAGGATTTCACCGGCGTACCGTTGGTAGTGGATCTCGCGGCAATGCGCAGCGCTGTAAAGCGACTCGGTCGCGACCCAAAGCTTATTGAGCCCCTGGTGCCGGTGGACTTAGTGGTCGACCACTCTGTCCAGGTAGATTTCTTCGGTTCACCGCGAGCGCTGGAATTGAATCTGGACATGGAGTTCAAGCGGAACCGGGAGCGTTATCAATTTCTGAAATGGGGGCAGCAGGCATTCAAAACGTTCCAGCTCATTCCGCCCGGCATCGGCATCGTCCACCAGGTGAACCTCGAATATCTCGCGAAAGGCGTCCTTTCTACTCAACCGGCAAGTCTTAGTTCTCCCCTTTTCTTCCCCGACACCCTGGTGGGCACCGATTCGCACACCACCATGATCAACGGCCTTGGAGTGGTTGGCTGGGGCGTTGGCGGAATCGAAGCGGAAGCCGGGATGCTCGGCCAGCCGGTTTACTTTTTAACACCCGAAGTCGTGGGAGTGCACATGAGCGGGCAACTGAGCGAAGGCGTCACCGCGACCGATCTCGTTTTGCACATTACTGCGTTACTCCGCGTCCAAAAAGTCGTCGGGAAGTTTGTCGAGTTTTATGGGGAAGGCGCCGCGTCGCTTCCGGTGCCAGATCGCGCGACGATCGGGAACATGTCGCCGGAGTACGGCGCGACGATGGGATTTTTCCCGGTCGACGAGGAATCGATCGATTACATGAGAGCGACGGGACGCAGCGAAGAGCAATGTCTTGCGTTCGAAAATTATTTTCGTGCCCAGAAAATGTTCGGCATGCCGCTCAAGGGCGAGATCGAATACAGCACCGACATTGATCTGAACCTGGGGGACGTGCAGCCCAGTGTCGCCGGACCAAAACGGCCCCAGGACAGAATCAATTTGCCGGACTTGGAAAAAACATTTCGTCAATTGCTCGAAAAACCGGTCCCTGATGGCGGATATGGCAAGAAGAATGTCGATCTTCGCGAGAAATACGTGGTGGAACTGAACGGCAGCGCTCCTCGCGACGATGCCATGGCTTCAACCGACACGAAGGAGGATCAAGGAATCAATCCCGGGGACGAGCTCAACAAGATTGAGATGGTTGCGAACCGGCCGACGCCTGATCCGGGTAAAGAAATCGAAGCGGAATCCAGCGACGTTTTCCTAAAGGGTCGGACGCACGTTGGCCACGGCAGCGTGCTGATCGCTGCGATCACCAGTTGCACCAACACGAGCAATCCAAGCGTAATGATTGCGGCAGGATTGCTGGCCAGGAAAGCCGTCGAACGCGGGTTGCGTGTCGGGCCTGGTGTCAAAACCTCGCTGGCACCGGGTTCACGTGTGGTTTCGGATTATCTTCACAAGACAGGCCTTCAAAAATATCTCGATCAACTCGGATTTAACCTGGTTGGTTATGGTTGTACCACCTGCATCGGCAATTCGGGACCACTACACCCGAATATTGAGAGCGCTATTCACAAACACGATCTGGTAGCTGCGTCGGTCCTTTCTGGAAACCGGAATTTTGAAGCGCGGGTGCATCAGCACATCAAGGCAAACTTTCTGATGTCACCGCCGTTGGTCGTTGCATTTGCGCTTGCGGGCCGGGTGCACATTGATCTTTCGCGTGAACCGCTGGGGAAAGACAAGGATGGCAATAAGATCTTCCTGCGAGATCTGTGGCCGAGTCTGAGTGAAATCCGCGACGCCATGCAAATGGCGCTTACGCCGGAGACCTTTCGTAAATTGTATCGCGACTTCGCAGATCAAAATCCGAAGTGGAACGATATTCCTTCGAGCACTGGCGACATTTATCAATGGGATGAAAAGAGCGACTACATTCATGAGCCGCCATTTTTCCAGGATTTCTCGATGGAAGCCGGCCACATTGAAGAGATTCGCGGCGCCAGAGCCCTTGGCATCTTCGGCGACAGTGTCACGACTGATCACATTTCCCCTGCCGGAGCGATCAAGGAGAGTTCGCCAGCCGGGAAATATTTGATGTCACGCGGAATTCAGCCGCGCGATTTCAATAGCTACGGCAGCCGGCGCGGCAACGACCTGGTGATGACGCGCGGGACGTTCGCCAACGTCCGGATCAAGAATTTAATGGTGCCGGGAATTGAAGGCGGCGTGACCAAATATTTCGGTCCGGTGGGGACTGGCGACAACAGTGGTGGCGAAGAGATGTCGATTTTCGATGCAGCGATGAAATATGCCAAAACGAACACGCCGTTAGTGATTCTGGCCGGGCACGAGTACGGCACCGGTTCATCACGAGACTGGGCAGCGAAAGGAACGCGTTTGTTAGGCGTGAAGGCGGTCGTCGCTTCGAGTTTCGAGCGGATTCATCGATCGAACCTCGTCGGCATGGGAGTATTGCCATTGCAATTTCCCGACGGCATTAACGCACAGTCGCTCGCACTCGACGGCTCCGAGATTTTTTCAATTGTCGGCATCTCGGACAGCATTAAGCCCGGTCAACCAGTAACGCTCCAGATCGAAGACAAAGGTCAACAGAAGCGCACAGTGACTGTGAAGGTTCGCATCGATACCCCAATCGAGATCGATTACTACCGGCACGGCGGAATCTTGCCGTTTGTCCTCAGGCAACTTTTGTCAGGGTAACAATATTTCGCGTTTTTGGACAGTTATTGGCGAACCGTCCGCAATGAATACCGAACGTGGTGCCGCACGCAACGTCTCGGCAAATCGTTCTCCATAGAGAACGGCTACGTCAGCACGGAAATCGAACGTAGCGGCGTTCCAGATTTTCCACCGCGGGTGTTCCACCCGATACTCGCTGCAGCCATCCCGGACAGTTGTGTATCCCCAATAATGTTCCGTGATAAACTCAGCGTGCGATCCGGCAGGAATTGACTGTGGTTCGCCGGATGCGCTGACCTTCAGAAACTCCCATTTCTGTCCGCGCCGCCACGAATATTCGACGTTCAAGCCGGCCTGAGTGTGTTCTATGTTATGCTTCATGGGCAGCGCGAGATAGCGTTCGCCGTAGAATGCGCGAGCAACAAGCGCAATCGCGCGTCGAGGTACGAGTTCACGGACGAAAACCACGCCACGTCGCCAGGTGTCAGCTGACTTTCGTTTCACATAAAAGCGCAGATTCACCTCTTCAAAGTCGCGATGCAGTGGGATCGGAATACCGATCAAACGAGTATCGAGGAACAAGAATCCGACGATGCTGATGAACGTCTGGCCATTGTCATAATCAATCTCGGTGCCTCGCGGAACAAGGGGTTCGATAATCGCAGGATCGACCACGTAATTCAGCATCGCCAGATAGCGCCAATTGGCCGTAAGAAATGAGTTCACCCTGCCGTTCACTTTACCTTATGAATCAATTACTAACCGGTCGAACACATAGCGCACTGCCATTCTTTCCGGGTCAGATAACATACCAAGCGGCGCGCTCACAAAAATGACGAACATGCCTCGACTGCCTTCCATGTTCGACATGTGTGCCAGGTGACTCAGGTAATCTCCGACAAAAAAAGCCAGAACGCAGCCGACCAAGGCCGTGAAAACGGCAATCAAGGTAGCACGGAAAATCCGCATGAAGATTGTTCCTGCTAACTCGTTTTATGTGCTGCGAACGATTCGACGTTTGACCACGCGAAAGGTCATTCGGATCCCCGGGCGGAATTTGCTGGAATTGCGTTCTCTGGTCCGATGCTCAAGCCGTGAAAATTCTCCCTCAGAGCGTGTTGCATACCGTGCGAATCGCCGTTTCCGTCTTCTCTCAACCCACTCGTGTTGTGCCCTGGAGTCTGGCCATCAGCAGGAGCATTCGCGGATTTTTTTGCAAAAATAAAACCCGCTGTGACTCCGGTGGGTCCGTTATCCGAAACCGAAACTACCGGCCGTCGCAAGATATCGAGTTCTTCGGGGCTCAGTTTTGTCACCGGCTGAGTGAGGAGCCCGATCTGTTTATTCAACGCGTCCGATTTGATTTTCAGCCGCTCGAGCTCCGCGATAACCAATTTTCTTGCATCTTCCCGACGCGCTTCTTCATGGCGTTCGCGAATAACGATATCTCGCAGCAACTGGTTTTCTCTAATCAGTTGGTCAGTTTCTTCGCTGCTCTGCCCACTTGACTTGGCGCTCTGCAGCTGTGCGCCCGCAGCGTCCAACTGCACCCAAAGCTCGCCAATTCTGGCGACGAGATACTGATTTTGTTTATTACTCTCGGTCAACTGCTTTTGCAGGTCGGTAACCTGCTGCTTCACCTCCAGTGATTCCGCGGCATTTTTGGAATCGGTGCTGAGAAGTAAATATTGACCAACGTTCACCCCGTTTAGCTCGAGATCGAGGTTCGTGGCGAAGAACCGCTGCGCCGGTTCCATTTGGTCGGTTTTTAACTGGTTGGGCGCTTCATCGCGCTGTTGTTCTGCAGCGATCATGCGTCCGGTCGCCTGCGCGAGTTTGCCGTTGGCTTCGTCCCTTTCTCGTTCTGCCGCCGCACGTGCGCCTTCGGAAAGAGCGATCTCATTTTTCAAATCCGCAACCTGTGCACGCAACTGCTCGACGCTGCTGTTCGCTTGCGAATCCTGAGCCTGAACCAGTTGATCGCGTAGCTCCCGTTCCGACTCCTTCGACTTCTTGATTTCCTTTTGTGCATTCTCAAGGTCAGAGCTGGTTTGCTCCAAACGCGCCCTGACCGCATCCTTCTCTTTTCGCGCAGTTTCCAGATCACGGTGCGATTTCTCGACCGCCGTCTGCAGGTCATCGATCTTCCTGCGCAGTTTTCGAGTTGCTTCTTCGATCGCTCCGTCGCCAGGGCGTTGGGGAATCGACTCGAAGCCTTGCGTTGCAACGACCTCGGGACCCGGCTCTGTCCAGCTGTCGTCCTCGGGAAGCGAAGGAACAACGTCTGGCAGCGGACTGGCAGCCGCGCTAAGTTCGTTATGCGTCGATATGCGCTCTTGAATTCGCAGGATTTCTTCCCCGATCTTGCGGCCGCGATATTCAACAACTGCAGATTGCCAGGCGGCATGCGACTTTTTCAACTCCTCGATCAAACTGCCGGCGAATCGAAATTTGGCCAGCGCCGCTTTAAATTGATTTTCGCCCTCCAGCTTTTGTCCCTGCTGAGCGGACAAATAAGCTTTGAGAAAAATGTCACTCGGATCCTCCTCCTGGGCTGGAAGAACACCGATGAAAATGGTAAACAGCAGACAAATGGGCAAAGCTCGACTAACTCGCCGCGCCACCTGGTGAAGCGGGAGAGTGAGCCGACTCCAGGTAGATGTGGGTTCCACCGGCGCCGAGAATTAGTGGAGCGACTGGGGAAAGTCGAGCCCTTTGTTTGCAAAAAAAAAATGGAATTTTAAGGTTTTGGTTCCGCACGCAGCGATGGTGGTCGTAGCTCAATGGTAGAGCCCCAGATTGTGGTTCTGGTTGTTGCGGGTTCGAGTCCCGTCGGCCACCCCGGTTCGGGCGTGTAATTCAGTAATCAAACTCGCCGCCGCACGGCCGCGTGGCCAGGGAAAATGCAACGGCATAGCGTGGGCGACCTGTCGGCTGTGGATGGATGAAAAATTACAAAATTGTTATTGACCCAAAATTGCAGACTTGTAATCTCGAGCCCCATGTTCACAAGTGACAACTGCACATGGCAATCTTTTCGGCGATTACATTTATGTAACAATCGATGGCTGGTTCTTAGCTTGGTGGTTTCGGCTCTCCTTCTCCTCACAAGACAACCAAGTACCGGCCAAACTGCAGAAGCCGGAACAGTGACTGTTACTGGTGAAGCAATTCCGAGCCCGACGCCGCACGATAATTTCCGTGAAATGCGACAGCACATCATGCCCGAAGTCTCTGGCACGGAAATCACCGTCACGAAAAAAGCGACGGTCATCAAATTGGACCAACAGCCGCCAGTCGAAAATAACAACGAGCAGGAGCTTTTTTCCAAAGCCCCAGGGTTTCTAATCACGGAACAACACACGCCCGGCCAGTTTAATTTTAACTATCGTGGACTCGGCAATCCGCAGGAATCTGAGTTTACCCTTGTGCTGCGGGACGGACTGCCGCTCATGAGCGACTGGATCGGTTTTCCTACTCTCTATTACCTGCCGCTGCCTCAAGCCATCAAAGAGATTCAATTTATCCGGGGCGGTAACAGCCTGCTTTACGGGCCAGAGCCAGCGCCAGTAGTGAACTTTATCACCAAATATCCTGAACCCGGCTCGCCGTGGAATTTTTATACCGAACAAATCGGCGGGGGTTATGGATACTACTCCACTTTTAACGTGATTCAGGAAGCCATGGGTCCTTTGGAATTTCGTTTGGACGGTGGATACGTGCGAGCAGACGGGCAACGCAACAACAGTCAGTACGACCTGTGGCAAACCGATCTGTATGTGGGCTGGAGGCCGGATGAGCACCAACTGCTGGCACTCGATTTCTATTCCAGTCGGTTTGACGGCGGTGATCCGGGACGCATCACATATAAACAGTGGGTGAACGATCCGAATTTCTCGTTTACCCCGTTCAACAACAACTGGGTTGATCGTTACACAACAGTTCTCCGTTACGAACGGGATTTCGGGCAAGGCTGGCTTTTGCAAGCCAAAGGATGGTTCACCCATCAGGAGATCGATGCGCGAACCGCGCCAAACAATTCCCCAGGCGCGCGCAACCCATTTCCTTCAAGCACAACGTTTGGTTACGAGGAGTTCAACAATGGCGGGGCTGACATACGCTTCCGCAAGCTGTGGGGTGACGGCACGATCTTTAAAGGCAGTGCTCTCACGTTTGGCGGCGTTGTTTATCACGGAGACGCCCCGTTTATTCGCTACACGCTTACGGAGGAAACCAATGGACCGGACTTTTTAACTGCGTCCCGCGGGTCGACTTCCGACATCATCCCTCTGGATCAATCCAGAACGGCTAACTATCAGGCATTCTTTATCGAGGATCTGATTCGGATTGGAAAATTTCACATGGTCGGATCGTTCCGGCTCGACCATGAAAATGTGGAAGTCGATTCAACTCACGCCCCGTGGTTGGCAACGGTGCCCCCGACTGGGCCGGCAAGCATTAGTGCCGACCATTGGATCCCGCTCTGGGGATTTGGAATGGGTAACGATTTCGGAAACAGAAATGAGACCTATTTCAGCGCGTCTTCCGGCTGGCGCCCGACGCGATTCTTCGATATCGCCGGTACTAGTCGCACGATCGCATTCGGTGAAGACATACCAGATCCGTTCCATTCCCTGGACTTCGAATTAGGCGTGCACGGTACGCCTTACAAAGGCTTTTGGTATGATGTTGGGTTGTTCTGGATGTTGTTCGATAACAGGACGGAAACGCAAAACATCAGTAACACTGACTTCATCATTCTGAACACCGGCAGCAGTCGACATCGCGGTTTGGAAGGTGAACTTTATTATGATTTCCTGGCCCCCTTTCAACATCCGCCGCTGCCGCAGTTGGAACCTGAGGCTGGCAAAGGAGTCGTCGATGCGAGCAAAGGACCACCTGTGCCTGGTGTGCTGCCCTCGGATTACCGGCCCTTCAAACTGATCGCATTTAGCAATGTCCAGTTTCTCGACGCCGAGTTTACGGAAAGCCAGCTACTGATACCAGACACGGATAGAACTATCGTCGGCAATACACCGGCATTCGCGCCTGACATTGTGTTGAAGGGCGGAATTTCGTTTCAAAGAGAACGCACTTTCAACATAGCCCTGACCGCTGTCTACGTGTCACAGCAATTCTGGCAGGACACGAATATCGGCAGCCCAAATATCCCGAAAGCCCATATTCCAGCATATAGTGTCTTCAATCTTTCGGCAGATTATTACCTTACCAGAAATCTCCGTTTGATCGGTGGTATCTCCAATCTAACCGACGCGAAATATTACAATCGCGTGTTCGCCAACGGAATCGAGCCTGCGCCCCGCTTATCGGGTTACGCTGGTGTGTCACTGACCTTTTGACCGGCGTTGGCGCTGGTGAGAATAGTGCATCGTGAATGGCGGCTTGCGCCTGTTCAGTAATCACGTATCACGACATTCTCAGCAGTGCCTGTAGCTCAACCGGATAGAGCTTCTGACTTCGGATCACAGCTTCTTCTCAAGAGAAATGGTTCGATGTCACGGGTTATGTCACACCTTTCCGTTGAACGGTGAACTGTTAACCGTTATTTCAACAGCATGATTGGCCTCGCACCGCTTCGATTCCGTCGTGAAAAATCAACGGTAGCATACATAATGCGGCGATAGGATCGGCCCACCATCAACCAGAAAGCGCATTAAGAGGCAAGTCGCCCAGTAGAATCGCGGATAAATACGCGCAGAGGCCTGTCTGTCGTGAATCAGCATATAATGAACGACGTTCAAGGCGTGCTGCGACGCGACGTTTTGCGCGTGCAAGCAGTGGCTTAGCGAGATGACCAACGATGAATGCGATTTCATGATCCCGGTGCAGGGCGCAAGAGCCGCAACGCGTTTGCAATGACTACCAGCGTCGCGCCGGTGTCGGCAGCGATGGCCAACCAGAGGCTCGTGTAACCGACGATGGCGAGAACCAGAAAAACCGCTTTCACCGCCAGCGCGAAAATGATGTTCACTTGAATGACGCGCATAGTGCGGCGGCCAAGTACAACAGTTTCGGCGATTTTGGCTAGATCATCTTTCATCAACGCGAGGTCGGCGGTTTCGATCGCGGTGTCAGTGCCTGCCGCCCCCATAGCGATACCTACTGTGGCAATGGCCATCGCGGGCGCGTCGTTCACGCCGTCGCCCACCATGCCGACGTAACGCTCACGCTTCATGAGGTCTTTGATGCGATCCACTTTTTGGTCGGGTAGAAGATCGCCGTGTGCTTCGTCGATTCCCGCTTGCTTGGCAATGGCATCGACGGTGCGCTGATTATCTCCGCTGAGCATGACCACTTTGCCTACGCCCGCCTGGTGAAGCGCTACAATCGCATCGTTCGCGTTTGGACGAACTGCATCGCCCACTGCGAGAACACCCAGCACCTCGCCTTTGCAACCGGGATGCGGCATGTGGCCAACCACCACGACCGATTGCGCTTCACTTTCGATCTCCGTCAACAACCGCTCGATTTCTTCCGAGCATACCGCCAGCTCGTGGGTGAAGCGATGGTTCCCAACAAAATAATCGTGACCGTCGATCTTAGCCGAAGCGCCGCGACCGCCTTGTGCCTTGTAATTTTCGCTGCGCCCGAATTGGAGATTTTGCTCTCGCGCGTAATCAACTACTGCCTGCGCAAGCGGGTGCTCAGAATGCAGATCAATCGCCGCTGCGATGCGCACGATTTCATTTTCTGACACCGCCTCGAGCGCATGCACTTTGGTCACGCGCGGTTTCCCTTCAGTGATGGTGCCGGTCTTGTCCAGAGCAAGCGCGCGCAACTTGCCGATTGCTTCCAGAAACGCGCCGCCTTTTATGAGCACGCCGCGCCGCGCCATCGCGGTAAGACCAGAAACAATCGAAACCGGCGTGGAGATAACCAGCGCGCACGGACAGGCGATCACGAGCAAGACGAGCGCTCGATAAATCCAGGTCAACCAAGCGCCGTGAAACAACAGTGGCGGCACGAGCAAAATGATGAGTGCTAGCACCATCACACTTGGCGTGTAGTACCTTGCAAAGACATCTACGAAACGCTGCGACGGCGCTTTCTGCGATTGTGCTTCTTCGACAAGGTGAATGATTTTAGCGAGTGTTGTGTCGCTTGAAAGCTTCGTCACACGCACATCGAGCGAGCCTTCGCCGTTGATTGTGCCAGCGAAAACGGTGTCGCCTTTTTTCTTTTCGACGGGGATGGATTCACCTGTTATCGGCGCCTGATCCACGGCGGATTCGCCGGCGATAACTTCACCGTCAAGCGGGATGCGCGATCCACTCTTGATCGCGATCACATCGTCGGGCTTTACTTGTTCCACCGGCACTTCCCGAAATGATTCGTCTTCTTTAAGCAGCGCGACCGGCGGTGACAATTTCAGCAACGACGAGAGCGCCTTGCGTGCGCGTGCGACGCTGAAACTTTCAAGCAATTCGGCGAGTGCGAAAAGAAAGGCGACAGCCGCGCCTTCGGACCATTCGCCAATCGCAGCCGCCCCCGCGATCGCGATGGTCATGAGCAGATTCATATCGGGCGCGAATCTGCGAGCGGCACGAATTGCCTTTGGCAGAATGAACCAGGCGCCGCTCACAATCGCGGCGGCGAAGACAAGATCGACAACTACATCCGGTGCAACCTTGCACCATTGCAGGACCAAACCGAGGCCGGTACATACACCCGAAACCAAAACGGAAATCAGGCGCAGTCTTTGCATTCCCTCAGCCCCTTCGCGCACGTCGGCTCCAGCAACGGTGGCGTCGAGTCCTTCGCCCGCAATCGCTGTGATCAACGCTTCCGGTGTTACGCTTGCGTCATGAGAAATCGTGGCTTTGCCCGCGACTAGATTGGCGCGCACGTCACGCACACCGCTCATCGGCCTCAGGGCGCGCTGAATTGCAGCGACTTCCTCCGCGCAATCCATTCCCGCGACTATGAGCGTCGTCTCACGCTCCGAGCGAAACTCTCGAGCAGGTTCACGAATCGTCGGAGTAACATCGGCCATTCTATGCTTATGTTCGCTCCTCGGTGGAGCATGGATTTGCCGGAAGACACGCATTACGTTGCTTTCTCGGAAGAAGAATCAGTTGTTTCAGAAGAGGACTACTGAAGGAAATCCGCTTATAGGAGACGATCACGTAGTCCCTGGGCTTGATCGTTGCAGGACTTATCTGTCGGCCCTCACTGCGGAATTCCGTTCCAACATTCCAGTTCAGAAGCAATGGCTTTTTCTGTTTACCGCCTTTGAACACTATTGTTTGGGTCTCGAGGTCAATCGCTAGAATCACGCCTTCTGCGCATTCGGGCCTCGGCAATCGGGCATCGACTTGAAGGGAAGCGGAAAAGAATAACGCGAGGGTTACAATAGGAAAACCTGATCGCTGCATTCTAGCGCTTTCTCTCGATCCGATAACTGGCGTCGCCGGTGAATTTGTCAGGATGCTGCTTGTGCGTAGACCACGGTCCTTTGTCCAGCCAGCGTACAGCTCGCGTGCGTTGTCCAATCTCGAAGTAGCGCGTGTCAGCATGAAAACCACGCACCAGCACGCGCGCCCATTTGTAAGCTCTCCTTTCACCAACTACGGCAACGTGTCGCAGCTTGATTGCATTTTCCGCGGCCAGAAACGCGCCTTTCCAGAAGACGCCGACGCTCACTCGTCGAAAGGACGGGTCTAACTCACAAAGCAGATCGACCGCACCCCGCTTCTTGATTCGTTCACTAATTAGTGTGCAAATTCCCTCGTATTCGCGCGCAGTGACCTTTTTTGATATTTGCAGCCGCACCAGGTTGGGCCTTGTTCCTGAAAGTTGTGAATACATCTCCTCTCGCGTCAAAAAACGCGACGCCTCATCTCAACCGGCAAAATCTCAAGTACCATACAACTCCGTTGTGAGCGGAGGTTCGGGCAGCGGGTGAGTCGCCCGACGCGCCTTGCGCTCAAACACGTTGTAAAGCGTTGGCAGAATGAAAAGCGTTAAAAGCGTCGAGCTAATGAGTCCACCGATCACGACTGCAGCGAGCGGCTTTTGAATTTCGCTGCCTGGACCAGTTGCAAAAAGCATCGGGATCAATCCAAGCGCGGCAACGCTGGCTGTTATCAAAACAGGCCGCAGCCGCAACACTGATCCCTTCACCACAGCAAGCTCGACGTTCATTCCTTCGCGCCGCAGCTCATTAAAATAACTCACCATCACCACGCCGTTAAGCACTGCGACGCCGAACAACGCGATAAAGCCGACGCTCGCGCTGACGCTGAGATTAAACCCGCCGATGACGAGCGCGAGAATTCCGCCGATAAGTGCGAACGGAATGTTCATGATAATGAGCAGCGCCTGCTTGACGGAGTTGAATGAGCTGAATAGCAACAGAAAGATCGACGCGATCGTAATCGGCACGACGATGGAAAAGCGTTTCATGGCGCGCTGCTGATTTTCGAA
>DASREH010000082.1:0-28092 GCA_035652195.1 Candidatus Udaeobacter sp.
TCCCAATGCGTGTGGGCCCTGACATGTACCAGATCGCCGTCTGATCGGTTGTGGAATTGAACAATGCATAATCTGGATGCACATCGCGATTAAAGTCGGCAACTCCATCCAAAGACCAACCCACTGTGATCGTGGGCCCTAATACGCCACTTAAATAAACGTTATTGTTCAGATACCAGATCGCTGTCTGGTGCGTGCCCGGATTGCGGACCACGTAATCCGGATGCCCGTCATTGTTGAAGTCAGCTACGGTCGCGATACTATCAGTTCCTCCGGTAACGGTGAAGATCTGGTTTGTATTCGTAGGATTCACCAATGCCGGAGTCGTGCCGCCACCAGGAATGTAAATTTTGTTACCATCAACGGATGCCCAGATACCGTGCCGTGGCGCAGGCATGTTGGGCTCCCGACGCCAGCTGTTAGTCACAGGATTGTAGACTTCCACCTCGGCATGGAGAACCAGAGTTTGGGGATCTTCTCCTCCGAAAACCCAAAGCTCGCTGTTTACAACGGCCGTTGCAAAGCCCGAGCGGGCGGTAGGCATCGGCGCGAGCGTCGACCAGCTATTGGTTTGTGGATTGTAAACTTCGAGCGCGTTTGTTGATGGCCCTGCTCTGCCGCCAACGACGTAGAATTTGCCATTGATGACTCCGCCGCCTGTGTGGTTACGCGGAACACTCATTGCCGCTTTGATGGTCCATGTGTTTGCAACGGGATCGTACATTTCCATTTCGCGTTGGCTCGGAGTGCCTTCCCCACCAGCAACGTAAATCTTATCGTTGATCACACCCACTGCCGCAGTTCCGCGGTGCACGTAATGGCTTGAAGCTCTGGTGGTCCACGAGTTGGTACTAGGATCGTACGAGAATGTCTCCCCAACGCCTGCACCGAAACTGTAGAGTTTTCCGCCCACCACTGCTGCTGCGTTATGGTTCACTGCAATGGGAAGTGCGCGAGCGAAACTCCAGGTATTCGTTGTCGGATTGTAGACCTGCACCGTATTCGTAGATTGAGCATTCGCGTCATAACCGCCAACCACGTACAACTTCCCATTCAACCATCCGGTCGCGAGTTCCTGTCGGCTCAGAGGCATCGGTGCGCCTGTTCCCCAACTGCCACTGTTTTGGCTCCAGCCTGTCGGAGTAAGCATGAACCCCCAGAGCAGAACCAAAACCAACAAATGCCGCCGCACGTCTGAATACCCCCCAACTTTCTACAGGAAAAAGCAGCTGAAGTTCCGGGAGAATTTGAAACATGGAAGTGTTTGATGCGACAAAACAAACGGCTGGCAGAGTTCGAGGTCATTTGTGCGTTGTTATCGAGCGCGGTTTCGCTTCAATGCTCGCATGACGAAATCGTTTAGCGCTGCGTGCAGCGTTTACTCATGTATTTTCCTTGCAACAGCTCCGTTCACCACAGGAACGCTGCGAGCGCAGAATCCTTCGCCATCACCCAAGCCCACGTCATTTCAGGCCGATTATGACCTGCGTTGGGGAGTAAAGATTCCCATGCGCGACGGAGTGGAATTGAACGCAACACTGTATTTACCGAAAACAGCGGATGGCTCGTCGTCCAAGACACCAGTCATCTTTACGCTAACACCCTACATCTCCGACAGCTATCACTCGCGCGGCGCCTATTTTGCATCCCACGGCTATGCCTTCGCGCTTGTTGACGTTCGCGGGCGTGGAAATTCCGGCGGCGAATTCGAACCTTTCGTAAATGATCCCAGGGACGGGCGCGACCTTGTGGAATGGTTTGCAAAGCAACCGTTCTGTGACGGCAAAGTTGCCATGTGGGGTGGTTCGTACGCAGGATTCAACCAGTGGGCAACGGCAAAGGAATTGCCACCGCACCTGGCCACAATCGTTCCCGCCGCGGCCGCTCACCCTGGTCTCGATTACCCGTTTCCTCAGAATGTAGGCGTCTCCTATGACGTACAGTGGTACACGTTCACCAGTGGGCGAACCGGACAACAGCATCTTTTCGGTGATCAAAAGTTTTGGCAAACGAAGTTCCTCGACGCCTACAAAAAACATGTTCCCTTCAAATCACTCGATTCCTTTATCGGAAATCCGTCCGTTAATTTCCAACGTGTCGTCAAACATCCTGCGCCCGATGCCTACTACGACGCGATGGTGCCTACGTCCGGGCAGTTCCAAAAGATTACAATCCCAGTCCTGACCATTACCGCCCAATACGACGGAGATGAGCTTGGCGCGCTGACGTACTATCGGGATCACCTGGCAAATACCGCTCCGGATGCACGCGCAAAGCATTTCCTAGTCATCGGTCCATGGGACCATGCAGGGACTCGCACGCCGACGGATGAAGTTGCCGGAGTAAAGTTTGGACCAGCAGCCATTATCGATCTCAATGATCTGCACCGCCAATGGTACGACTGGACGATGAAGAAGGGTTCGCGACCGAATTTTCTCAAGAACCGAGTCGCCTACTATTTGCTGGCAGCCGGTAACAGTGGCGCAAATGGCGAGTGGAAATACGCTGATGATTTCGAAACGCTTGTTGCCAATCCAAAGACATTTTACCTCGATTCAAAAGATGGCGACGCTAACGGGGTTTTTCGTTCTGGGTCGCTTAGTGACAAGCTGCCGGAAAAAGGGTCAGACACATTCATCTACAATCCCTTGGACACTACGCGTGGCGAAACCGTGGAGGGCGCCGAGCCGAACGAAAAAACCGCGGCGCTCGATCAATCGTATCCCTTAAGCATTGCGAAGGATGGTTTGGTATATCATACGCAAGCGCTTCCTAATGAAACATCCTTTATCGGTTGCCCGGCAGCGACATTGTGGGTGTCGATTGACACGCCTGATGTCGATCTTTCAGCTCACCTGTATGAAATCCAGCCCGATGGAACGAGCATCATTCTCTGGAGCGATACGCGCCGCCTGCGGTACCGCGAATCGCTGCGCGAGGCCAAACTGGTGAAACCGGGTGAAATCGTACGGTGCGATTTCAATCCCGGCCTGTTCGTTGCCCGCCGGTTAATGAAAGGAAGCCGACTTCGCATGGTGGTGTCCGCTCCAAACTCGATTCAATCCCAGAAGAATTACTGTTCTGGTGGTGTCGTCGCGGAAGAGACGGCAAAAGACGCGCGCACCTGCAACGTGCAAGTGTATCACGACTCAACCCACCCTAGCACAGTTGAACTTCCGCTGCGTTAATGCGCGCGCCGCTTCGAATCGGCATCGTCGCCGGCGTCTTCGTCGCAATGAATGCGCTCTCCGGCGGCGAGATCGTTATTTCCATCCGTTATTTGCGGGCTGAAGGCACCAGCCATTCGCATCTTTATCTCTATCGCGAGGACGGAAAGCTGTTACGACAGTTGACGCATGACGACACCGGACAAGACTCTGATCCCATTTTTGCGCCGGACGCCAGCGTGATTGTTTTTACGCGCGAAAAATCGAATAACGTCCGCGAGTTTTGGACTGTTGACCGATCTGGCAAGGGATTGAAACAGCTAGAGGCCTTACCGGATTGGTATAGCTCGGCGAAAAGCTCGCCGTATTTCACAAATGTCGAGCCGAAAGATTTGGCGTCTCCGGCTCCGTCACGTTCAGCCGGCGAATCCCCTTCATCCACCGAGACTCCAACGCCAACGTACACATCACCTGATGGTTCTGTTGAATTGATCTTGCGCGAAGATCCTAACAGCGAGGACGACCAGGTCGACGGGCCGGGTCACGGAAAACATTACCTGCTTCGCGATTTGAAAAATGGAACTGAGACCGAGTTCGGAAAAATCCCCGGGTTTTATGGAGTCTTCTCGCTCCTCCATGAAAATCAAAACACAGACCACCACTTTCTGTTCGACGGGTCATTGCGACTGGCGTTTTTCGACTTACATCTGAACAGCACCGACGGCGATACTGTTTTTGCGCTCGACCTTACCGGCCCGCGTCTTGTGAGGTTATCGCCGAATTGGGCGACTCCAATCCCGTTGCCCGGCGAGGCAGCATTCCTCACCTTTACGGAGAATCGCTATCTGCCTATTCCGGGCAGCAAGAAAACAGCAAACTGCTCTTACGTAGAACGCTGGGATGAAAAGCTGAACAAAGTCCGTTACGTGCGCGAGCGAATTGCCGCGCTTTGCTATGGAGCATCAATGTACCGACCCGGCAAAAATCCCACTATCATCACGCTGCGGCGCAGCACCGATTAATTTCGGCATGAAAGAAAAATGTTTCGCGGGAGCTCTCTTTCTTTCAGCGCTGTTAGTCGATGCTTCCTGTGCCGCCGACTCGCTGAACAAATTGTCCGAGGACTTTTGGATCTGGCGCGCGAAGTGAATGCAACAGGGCGAGAAGTTTGATCAACGCGCGTTCCACGATTTCGTGTGGAAAAACGGCAACGTCCCAATTTCGTTGCAACAGTGGGAATACCTGAGCGACGTCAGCGCCGTTCCCAAGCAGCAGTAACCGCTAATCCGCGATTTCGAGTCCCATTTGCCGCGCCGTGCCAGCGATAATACGGAAAGCGGCCTCATCGTTTCGCGCGTTGAGGTCTTTGCGCTTGGTGTTCACAATGTCCATTACCTGTTTCCGCGTAACCTTGCCGACCTTCGTTTTGTTAGGCTCTTTAGAACCGGCGGCGATGTTGGCCGCTTTCTTTAACAAAACCGCGGCTGGCGGACTTTTGGTGATGAAAGTAAACGATTTGTCTTTGTATACCGTAATCACGACCGGAAGAATGTCGCCGGCCTGCTTTTGCGTCGCTGCGTTAAATTCCTTGCAGAACGCCATGATATTGACGCCGCGTGGGCCAAGCGCAGTTCCAACGGGTGGAGCAGGGTTTGCCTGCCCGGCAGGAATCTGAAGTTTAATCTCAGCTACTTTTTCTTTTGCCATTGTATTTCGTCAACCTTGATTCGTTAACCCTTAAACCGATCGATTAACCGCGTTCAACCTGCCAGTACTCCAGTTCCACCGGTGTGGCACGTCCAAAAATCGTTACTGAAACCCGAAGCTTGCCGCGTTCCGGATCAATCTCTTCGACAATTCCAGTCTGGTTCTGGAACGGGCCGTCGGCCACTTTCACCGATTCGCCTACTTCGAAACTGACCTTCGGCTTTACTTTCTCTTCGCGCTCTTTCATTTGCGCGAGCATGCTGTCCACCTCTGACTGTCGCATCGGGATGGGCTTGTCCTTGGTTCCAGCGAAGCCGATCACACCGGGTGTGTCGCGGATGAAATACCAGGTGCGCCCGACCAACTGATTATTTTCGTCGAGCAGGTGCATGTTCACGATGAGATAGCCCGGGAAAAACTTGCGAGTGGTTTCGCTCTTCTTGCCCTTCTTGATTTCCGAAACGCGTTCGGTCGGAACAAGAACATCGTAAACCAAATCGCCCATTTCTTCTGTCTTGACGCGCTTCAGAATATTTTCGCGCACCTTATTCTCCTGTCCGGAAAGCACGTGGACGACGTACCATTGATCCTTACCTGCGAGTGTCTGTGCCATAATCAGTGCAACCGGGTAAAGAAATGGACAACGTTAACAAGAACGAGATCGAAAAGAGCAACGTACCCGCCAAGCAACAACATTGCGATGAGCACCACCACGGTCGAGTCGCTCAGTTCCTTGTAGCGGCGGAATCCTTTCTCTTTCGGGTCCCACGGCCACGAACACTTTTGAAGCTCGACTTTAACTTCGCTGAAGAAGTTTCTGACTTTGGCAATCATCCTAATTTTGACTCATGAAGCGGCGCTAACCACACGCCAGGAGGGACTCGAACCCCCAACCGACGGTTTTGGAGACCGCTACTCTACCAATTGAGCTACTGGCGTAAGTTTATCTTCCTTTTCCGCTCCTATTAATCTCCCTTTCCTTGCACATCCACAAGTGAGCAGAATTACAGGAGGAAGTTAATCCAGAATGTCGCTCACGCGACCGGCGCCCACGGTCTTACCACCTTCGCGAATGGCGAACCGAATCGTCTTTTCCATCGCGATTGGAGTGATCAACTCGACTTCGATCGAGATGTTATCGCCGGGCATGACCATTTCCACGCCTTCGGGCAATTTCACAGTGCCAGTTACGTCTGTGGTACGGAAGTAAAACTGCGGCCGATAATTGGTAAAAAATGGCGTGTGCCGTCCGCCTTCCTCTTTGCTCAGCACGTAGACTTCCGCCTTAAATTTCTTGTGCGGAGTAATCGAGCCCGGTTTCGCAATGACCTGTCCCCGCTCGACTTCCTCTTTCTTTACACCACGCAGCAAAACACCAACGTTATCGCCAGCACGGGCTTCATCGAGAAGTTTGCGGAACATTTCAATGTCAGTCGCCACGGTCTTGGCGGTGGGACGAATGCCGACCAGCTCCACTTCCTCCATTTTCTTGAGAACACCGCGCTCAACACGACCTGTAGCCACTGTTCCGCGGCCTTCAATGTTGAAGACGTCTTCAATCGGCATCAAAAATGGCTGATCCACCGGCCGTTCCGGAACGGGAATGTAATCATCAATCGCCTCCACAAGTGCGAGAACCTGTTTTTCAGAGTCCGCATCGCCATTGAGTGCCTTAAGGGCACTGCCTTTCACGATTGGAATTTTGTCTCCCGGAAATTCGTATTGCGTCAGCAGATCTCGCACTTCCATCTCGACCAGATCAAGGAGCTCCGGGTCATCAACCATGTCGACCTTGTTCAAAAAGACGACGATCGATGGGACGCCGACCTGTCGCGCGAGAAGGATATGTTCACGAGTTTGCGGCATGGGTCCATCGGCTGCGGAAACAACCAGAATCGCGCCATCCATCTGCGCCGCGCCAGTGATCATGTTCTTGACGTAGTCCGCATGGCCGGGGCAATCGACGTGGGCATAATGACGTTTGTCGCTGGAATATTCGACGTGTGCTGTGTTAATCGTAATACCGCGTTCTTTTTCTTCCGGTGCGTTATCGATTGATTCGTACGCACGCACTTCGGCCATGCCTTTTTTGGCCAGCGCTGCAGTAATTGCCGCCGTAAGAGTCGTCTTACCGTGGTCAACGTGACCGATCGTGCCGACGTTCACGTGCGGCTTGTCGCGTTTAAATGCTTCCTTAGCCATTTCAATTCTCCTGTTTAACTAAACACTCTCCATTTTTTTAATTATCCGCTGCCGGCCTTGAGCTTATCTGGAGCCCATGACCGGGATTGAACCGGTGACCTCGTCCTTACCAAGGACGTGCTCTACCAACTGAGCTACATGGGCTGCTCGTCGCCAGCCCAGCGCCTCTGCGGCAATCCGAGCGGCAAACCGGTCTGCGTTCTGCCAGAGATTCAAAAGTCCCAGAGCCGCGTCAAATTTGCAATTTGAACGACCATGGGACCGCCTCGTTCCAGCAAAAAGCGTCCGCAAGCTAACCGCGCGCATCGTCGTGTCAAAGAAATTTCTGCGCGTCTCGTTACCTCTGAGCGACGCGTAAACTGTGTTGCTCTCGCGCGAATTGCAGAGCGAAAAAACGATTCGCGCGAGACACACGAAACGCTCAATGCTGCTGTCAAACCTAGCGGATTCTGCCGCTCGTCTCATCAGCTTTGCCCCGGGTCAAAAATCGCACGGTCACGGCAATGATAATGAACGCCAGGATCGCGATACCGACGTTCAATGGCGTGATCAACTTGACACCAGGCGTTGGAGTCGGCGTAGGCGAAGGAGGAGGCGTTGCGTTTTTTGCCTGAAGCATCCCCTGGACATATTGCAAACGCTGGACCGTATCATAGTCGTTCGGGTTTAGCTTTAATGCCGCCTGATAATCCGCGATGGCCTTCTCGTATTGCTGCAACGAAGTGTACGTCGCGCCTCGCTTAACCAGATGTTCTGTGTCGTTTGGATTTTTTTCGATTAACACCGTGTAATCTGCGACCGCCGCTTCGAAGTTTTTCAAGTTCCGGTTAGCCCAGGCGCGCCGATCATAGTTCTGCGGATCATCTGGTTGCTTCTCGATGGCGGTGGTGAAGTCCGCGACTGCTTTGTCCCACTGGTTCAAACCGATCTCGGCAAAACCGCGAAACTTGTAGGCGTAAGGGTCGTCGGGCTTCAGCTCAATCGCCTTGTCGAAATCTGGCATCGCGATATCGAACTGGTTTTGCATGACAGCCGTCATCCCGCGCTCGCGATACGCCACTTCGTCCTTGGGAGAGAGTTCGATCGCTTTCGAAAAATCAGCCATGGCCGATGCATATCGTGTCGCCGCCGCAGCTCCATCTCCGGCGGCCTGAGCTGCCTGTGCAGCCTGGCGATAAGCTGTGCCGCGATTGGCATAACCACGTGCATCTTTCGGACTCGCTTCGATTGCCTTCGTAAATTCGTCGATCGCGCCCTGGAAGTTCTTTTGTTGGGCCAGCTCGATTCCGCGCTGCATGTGGCTGGCCGCCCCTCCTGATTGTTTCGCCGGTTTAGCCAGGCAAACGTGACTGCCTGCCACAAAGAAAAGCGACGCGGCTGCGATGATGATTGATTGCTTGTTCAAGATATTCATTCTCCTTTCAGCCTAACTGTTGAGCGATTTATGCTTGTAGGCGAGCAAATTAACCTGCCCGACGCCTAAATGAACACAACAAACGCGACGACCCATGTTGTCGACCGAGAGCGTCACACCAATCCCTCGCAAGGTTACGCTGCAATCTTTGCCACGGTCCTTATTTGGGCTACGCCTTCGCTGTTCATGTACTATTTGAATCGTTATTACGATCCATGGACTCAGAATTTTTATCGCTATCTGGTCGCTTGTCTAGCCATCGCGCCACTCCTCGTTCACCGAAGTCGTCGCAATGTTGCGCCGCTCGACTGGCGAGCCGTAATGATGTGTTTGATCCCGTGTCTCCCGAACGTAGTTCATCAAGTCACGCAGGTCGTCGCGCTGTTCTACATGGGTCCGGGCGTCTATACTATATTCGGGCGGGCGTCCGTGATTTTCACCGCGTTACTTGCTCTTGCATTCTTTCCTGAGGAACGCCCGGTGATTCGGCAATGGCAGTTCCAAGTAGGAACATTACTGGGCTTAATTGGAGCCTTCGGCGTAATCTGGTTTCAACCCGGCCGCGAAACAGAACATATGAGACTTCCAGGACTATTCATTGCCTTTACTGCGACATTTTGCTGGTCGCTCTACAGCGTTCTGATTAAACGCCCTTCCATGCATCTCGGCCCAACTCGTAGCTTTGGGCTGGTTAGTCTCATTACCTCGCTGCTCCTACTCCCGCTCACACTTATTTTTGGCAAAATTGCCGCGCCACTTTATGCCGGAGCGCAGATGAACGTGATTCTGATCGTTTCCGCTGTCACCTGCATAACACTCGCGCACGTTTTGTACTACATCGCCATTCGCGAAATCGGCGTGGCGCTTTCGCAAACCCTCCAGCTTCTCTGCCCAGCTCTGGCAATGGGTCTCTCGGCGTGGATATTTGGCGAACGCCTCACTTATGCGCAGCTTTGGAGCGCAGCAATTCTGCTGCTGGGCGCATTTCTCGCCATGCGCGTCAAGCCCATTGCGACGGCCGAAACAGCTGAAAATATCTGAGCGCTGGACACGCCGCGCGCAAGTGCATTATGCAATATTGGGATTACACCGCCATTGCCATTAACGTTCTGTGAATCTCAAAAAGTATCTTCGCATTCGCCAAACAGAGATTGATCGGGCGCTGGATCGCTATCTACCAAAAGCGAGCACGAAACCGGCCACCCTTCACAAGGCCATGCGCTACAGCCTTTTTGCCGGAGGCAAACGCTTGCGGCCCGTTCTTTGTCTTGCCGCGGCTGAAGCTTGTCGCGGCGAGATCAGCAACGCACTTCCCCTCGCCTGCGCGGTTGAATGCATCCATACCTATTCATTGGTGCACGATGATCTTCCCAGCATGGATAACGATGATTTCCGGCGGGGTCGTCCTACATGCCACAAGGTGTTTGGTGAAGGCATCGCTGTACTCGCTGGAGACGCGCTCCTGACCATCGCATTTGAAATTGTGGCAAGGGCAAAACCGTCCCCGCGTTACGATGTATCCGTCTTGTTACGCGAAGTCGCAGGGGCGGCGGGCAGCCGAAAACTCATCGCTGGTCAGGTGGCGGATCTTGAAGCGGAGGGCAGGAAAGTGAGTCGCGAGCAATTGCGTTTTATCCACGAAAATAAGACCGCAGCCATGTTGAAGTGCTCTGTTCGGCTGGGGGCGATGAGCGCTAATGCAGACGTTCGAAAGCTTTCGGCGATTAGCCGGTTCGGAGAGCAGCTTGGTCTGGCGTTCCAAGTCATCGACGACATTCTCGATGTAACTCAAACGTCCGAGATACTGGGCAAAAGCGCCGGCAAGGATGTCGCGGCAAAAAAGGCAACCTATCCTGCGGTTATTGGTCTGGAAAAATCACGAGCTGAAGCCAGAAGGCTCACCCACCAGGCGCACGATGCTCTGTCCGTATTTCGCGAAGGCGATGCTGAAGCGCTTCATGCGCTCGCAAATTATCTGCTCGAACGCGAGTATTGATTCGCAGCACATCCGCGGCGGGGCTTAATCAGCCAATGGAAGGTTCGGATCGATCTCTTCCGTGACGTGAGATTTGAATCCGGCTAGTAATCGCAACGATGCGGCAAAAGCAATCATCGCCGCGTTGTCTGTGCACAGCCACGGTGCAGCAGCCCTCAATTCAAGTCCCTCGCGCGTACAAGCTTCGGCCAATTGTTTTCGCAATGCTTGATTGCAGCTAACTCCGCCGCTGACCGTCACAAGGCCGGATCGATCCCGGCGCGCGGCAGCGATCGTTTTAGATACCAACACGTCGATTACTGCCTGCTGAAATGAAGCGCACAAGTCAGCGAGCACGTGATTGTCGAACTTCACGGGTGCTCTTGTTAAACTCGCATCTTTGCTCGGCGTTTCATCACCATCGCCTGAAATGTTGCGTAGCAAGTAGCGAACGGCCGTTTTCAGTCCGCTGAAGCTGAAGTTTTCCGACTCCGGCATGCTGCGCGGCAAATCAAAACGAGTTGGATCTCCTTCTCGCGCGTGTTCTTCAATATCCGGTCCCCCCGGGTATCGGAGGCCTATTAACCTGGCGACTTTGTCGAATGCCTCGCCCGCCGCGTCATCGACCGTTCGGCCGATCAAATTGTATTCACCCAGTGCCCGCACTCGAACGAGCATGGTGTGCCCGCCGCTCACGATTAGGGCTACATTTGGGCGAACCTCGTTTGGCTCTTTACCGGTTCCGAAGAATGGAGAAAGCAAATGGCCCTCGAGATGATTGATTGCGAGGTACGGTTTGCCAAAGCCGATCGCCAACCCCTTGGCGATCGATGCGCCAATCATGAGCGAGCTGGCAAGACCTGGTCCGCTGGTTGCCGCGAATGCATCCACTTCCGACAAGCCGAGACTCGCCGAGTTCAAAGCGCGATCAAGCAAGCGCGGTGCATAGACAAGATGATTCCGCGATGCGACTTCCGGAACGATCCCGCCGTACTTTTCGTGGGCGGCGATTTGAGAGGCAACTTCGCTGGCGAGTAAAACCGAACCTGTCCCGTTTCCGCCGCGCATGATTGCCACTGCGGTTTCGTCGCATGAAGTTTCTATTCCCAGGACCGTTTTCACGAGCAAAACTAATGCGCGCTCAGTCTAAAGAGCGAAGAAGGCGAAAAAGTACTGGTCACACAGCGTTGGTTCTAATCCGCTTCCGCGTCGTGGCGTTCTAACCGTCCGCGCCAGTTCGAACAGCACTTGCTCTCTACTTCTTTACCGCCTGGGCTTTTGGCGCATTCTCTTGAGCGTAGATCATCACGCCCTTAAGAGCATCAATCGCTCGCAACAGCTGCGGGTCTCTGGACTTAATAATGTTTTTCTCGTCCTCAGGCTTCACGTTCCCCGAATTGCGAAGTGCAAAAAGCGAACGCTCCTGTTCGGCCGTTAAGCCAACCGGAATATTTGGTGTGACACCATTACCCTGAATGACTTGTTTACTCGGCGTATAGTATTTCGCCGTGGTAAAACGCACTGCAGAGCCGTCCGGCAACTGCATAACATTCTGCACCGAACCTTTTCCGAAAGTCGTTTCCCCGACGAGCACTGCCCGGCGCAAATCCTTCAGCGCTCCAGCGACGATTTCCGCACCGCTTGCGCTCCCTTCGTTAATCAAGACTACCATGGGAAAGTTGGGGCGCTCTTTCTTTACACCCGAAGTGGAATAATCGTGTTGTTGCGAAGCCACGCGCCCTTGCGTCGAGACCACCTTTGTGTTGGGCGGAAGGAACTGCGCACACACGTCGACTGCACTATTTAGCAATCCACCTGGATTATTCCGCAAATCGAGAATCAGCGCCTGCATCCCTTGCTTTTGCAATTCATCGAGCGCTTTGGACAATTCGTCGGCTGTAGGCTCGTTGAACTGCACCAACCGAATATAGGCAATCTTGAACGGGCCGGTGAACTCTGGATCAAGCAATCGCGCTCCCTTAACACTTTGGATTTTGATCTCCGCTCGCTGCAATGTGTATTCCTTGATCTCCTTCGTTGCGGGCCGCAGCAATGTAAGGGTTATTTTCGCACCAGCAGGGCCGCGCAACACATTGATGGCGTCCTGAAGATCCATTCTTTCTGTCGAAATACCGTTGATTCTCAAGATCTGATCACCCGAAAGCACGCCGGCTTTCGCCGCAGGCGTGTCCTCCATCGCTGTAACGACCGTGGGCAATCCGTTTTTCATTGAAACTTCGATCCCCAGACCGTTGAAACGACTGCGAGTGTCGTCCTGCATATCGCGGAAATCGTCGGGATCCATGAATTGGCTATGCGGATCCAGCGACGAAAGCATTCCCTTCATTGCCGCATTGATTAGATCGTGGTAGCTCGTCTTGTTTTGATCGACGTAGTCCTGACGAATCAACTCCAGCGCCTTTGCGAAAATTGAAATTTGCGCGTAGCCGTTATCCTGTTCACTCTTTGCTGGTTGCGCCTCCTGCGCGAAGGCATCAGCGAAGAGGCTGAAAAAGAGACAAGCCAACACCGGCAAAATCATGAAGCGCCTCATACTTCCACCCGAGCTTGAAAAACAGGCTCACCATCGCTCACCGGAAAGTTTTGGCAACACCCAAGGCAAACGGCTGTGTTAACTCTCCGCCCTCAATGAAGCCGGCCCCTTGCCTCAAAGCTTTCTCGCTCATACTTCTACTCGGCGGGCTTTGTGTGATCGCCGGAGCCATTTCGAGTTTCTCCGCGGAGACACAGGACGGCGAGTACGAGGCGGTAGCTGAGGAATTCATCAAAGGCTACCTAGGTGCCCACCCATTGGAAGCGACCGCTCTCGGCCTTCACGAGTACGACGGTAAGATCACTGATTACAGCCGGCTGGCTCTCGATGCCGAGCTTTCACGGCTGCGCCGATTCGACGACAGACTGGCCAAGTTCGACCTAAGCAAACTGAGCCCCCGGCAGTCGATTGATCTGCGCATCCTTCAGGCTGCAGTAAAGAAAGATCTCTTTGAAATGCAGGACATGGCCATCTTTGAACGCAATCCGATGGTGTACGCGCGCGCCGCGGACGTAAACGTTTATATCAAGAGAAATTTCGCACCGCTCGAGGACCGGGTTCGCAGCCTGGTCGCGATCGAATCGCAAATTCCAAATATCCTCATCGCAGCGAGGACAAACCTCAACGAGATCGTTCCGAAACCTTATGTTGAACTTGCTATTCAGATCGCCAGAGGTTCGGCGGATTTTCTGAAAAAAGACCTCGTAGCCGCTATCGGCACGCTGAAAGACGAACAACTTCGCGTCGCCTTTCACGAGGCAAACCGCAAAGCCGCAAATGCGCTTAACGATTATGCCGCATGGCTCGAGCGGGAAAAACTTCCGAAAGCCTCCATGGATTTCGCTTTGGGCGAAGAAAAGTTCGCGCGTTTTCTCGCGCAAACCGAACTGGTGAACCTGCCTCCGCAAAAAATCCTCGAGATTGGTCTGGAGCAAATAAAGGCCGAACAAGCCGCGTTCGCCGACGCCGCAAAAAAAATCGACCCAAAAAAGTCACCAATCGAAGTTTTTAAGCAAATTCAAAGCGAACATCCCACATCGGAAAATCTCATCCCGGACGTAGCCAAAGACCTGGACCAAATCCGCAAATACGTTTTGAACCAACATTTGGTGAGCATCCCGTCTGATATCCGAGCCAAGGTGAAAGAAACGCCCCAATATCTGCGTGCCACCTCATTCGCTTCGATGGATACGCCAGGTCCATTCGAGAAGCGTGCCAATGAGGCGTACTACTACGTGACACCCGCCGAAACCGATTGGCCAGAGAAACAAAAGGAAGAATGGCTCACCGCCTTTAACTATTACACCTCTGACATGGTCTCAATTCACGAAGCCTACCCGGGTCACTACGTGCAATTCCTGCACCTGAACGCGTCGCCAGCCAACAAGGTCGAAAAGATCTTCGGCAGTTACGCGTTCGTTGAAGGATGGGCACATTACTGCGAAAAAATGATGCTCGACGAAGGTTACGGTAGCTCCACCACTGCCACGCCTGGCGAAGATGACGTCAAACGCGCAGCTAAATACCGCATGGCTCAGGCTGACGAAGCGCTGCTTCGCTTGTGCAGACTATGCGTGTCGATCAAAATGCACACGCAGAAGATGTCGATCGATGAGGCCACGAAATTCTTTCAGGAAAACTGCTACTACGAAGAAAAGCCAGCACGACAAGAGGCCATGCGTGGCACCTTCGATCCCGGTTACCTCAATTACGCACTGGGCAAATTGCAGATTTTGAAATTGCGCGAGGATTATAAAGCTCAGCAGGGCGATGATTTCTCACTCCAAAAATTCCACAATGAGCTCCTGAACCACGGCATGCCTCAACTCCGTTTACTCCGTGAAATCATGCTGAAAGACCAGAGCAAATGGGATCAATTATTGTGATCAGTGATTGCCGCCACTGTCGAGTTGCTTCCGGACACGAGCGGTTCGCATGGCAAGGCCGGTCTGTCCGCGACAGCCTTGTGCGAAGGCTGATCACCACGGAATTTCTTTACGATCGCGAAAGAACTTTCCTGTAGCGTTCTGCGGCGCATCAGCAGCCAGCCACACGATGCTGTCGGCACCCTCCTCCACCGAGCGGCTCGCTCCGTGCCCACCCATATCGGTGCGAACCCAGCCGGGACAAACGGAATTCACTGCGAAGTTCGGCAAGGCGGCGGCGAGCTGTGAGGTCACACCGTTAAGCGCAGTTTTCGAAATGCAATAGGCCGGAGACCATCCGTCAGCGCCGCCGGTCAACTGGCCGCCGCCACTGGAGACATTAATCACACGTGGCGCGTTACTTTTTCTTAGGAAGGGTACGAATGCGCGAGTAACGCGCAGAGCGCCAAGCGTGTTTGTCTCAAGAGTCTTTCGAAACAGCTCGTCGCTAATCTCCAGAATGGCATGGTCGCCATCCACAATGATTCCGGCATTATTTACGAGCACGTCGAGGTGATTGGCGGCCTTGCCAAATTCACGTGCAGCCGCGGTAACGCTCGCGTTATCTGCGACATCGATCTCCAGAAATGTCGCTTTCCCTCTCTCCCTTGCGATTTCATCAACGGCTTTCCGACCGGCTTCGCGATTGCGCGCTCCGATGAAGACGTGAAATCCTTTTTGCGCGAGCTGCCGTGAGACCTCGTAACCAATCCCTTTGTTCGCTCCGGTAACCAGCGTCGTCTTCATGTTTGGAGGTGTGATCTTGTTTTAAGCGCCTCGGCCGTCGCTCTCCTCTGACAATAATTCCCTCAGCATTGGCTGCGGATTAGAAGGTAACTCTTCCACGTCGCGCAATTTTTTGGTGATAACGCGGGACCGAACATCCACATCCTCCATCTTGCGTGAGGCCTGATCAATCTTCTCCTTCACAGCGGACAATGCGTCGCCGAATTTTCCAAACTCTGTTTTCACCACAGCCAGAAGATTCCAGACTTCACTCGACCGTTTTTGAATTGCCAGCGTACGGAAACCCATTTGCAGACTGTTGAGCAATGCGGCCAGCGTTGTCGGTCCGACAAAGGTCACCCGGCAGTCGCGCTGCACATTCTGAACCAGACCTACACGGCGAATCGCTTCCGCGTAGAGCCCTTCACTGGGCAAAAACAGGAGAGCAAAATCGGTTGTCTTCGGAGGATTGATATATTTGTCGCAAATATCTTTCGCGCAGCGCTTCAACTGCGTCTCCAGCATTTTCATCGCTGCCTCTACTGCCGTCGCATTCCCGCTTTCCTGCGCCGCCGTCAGACGCTCGTAATGTTCCATTGGAAATTTCGCGTCAATGGGTAACCAGACCGGCGCACCGTTCTCATCCCCGGGCAACCTGATTGCAAACTCGACACGCTCGTCACTGTCGTCGCGACTCTTCATGTTCCTGGCAAACTGCTCGGGCGTCAGCATTTCTTCCAACAGCACGCCAAGCTGCCATTCGCTCCAGCCGCCGCGCGTTTTCACGTTCGTAAGCACGCGCTGCAAACCACCTACATCGCTGGCCAATTGCTGCATGGCGCCCAGACCCTGGTGCACCTGCTCAAGTCGATCGCTTACTAATTTGAACGATTCGCCGAGGCGTTTCTCCAGAGTGCCCTGTAATTTTTCATCGACAGTGGCGCGCATCGTATCGATCTGCTTCGCATTGTCCTCTTGCAACTGCTTCAAGCGCTGATCGACAATCGAGCGTACGTTTTCAAGAGACTTCGTCAGTTCCTCGCGTTGATTCTTCGCCGCTGCCCCTGCTTCTTCTCGATTCCGTGAAAACTCATCGCGCAGCCCGCGATCGATCGTTTCCAAACGTTTCACAACTTCTGCTTCGATATCCAACGTTCTGCGCCGCGCCAGCATCGCCATCGCCGCGACAACAAGTCCACCGACGATTAATCCAATCATTGCATAAAGCAGCGGACTCATATTGCGTGATTAAACGATGCGGCACGGAATTCAAGCCGTAGCCGTTTCGCGGTCTGTTCCGCGCGTGGGCCATGGTGCAAGCGCACCATCAGAGGTCCCGATTTCCGGCGGGCCGCCCTTTCACTTTTCAAAAAGCAATTCGCCTGCGCGGTTCTTTGCTTTGACGACGGCCTTAATGAGGGTAACGCGGAGTTTTCCCTCTTCCAGTTCCATGATGCCGTCAATGGTACAGCCGGCCGGAGTTGTGACCGCATCCTTTAACAATGCAGGATGGTCTCCGGTTTCCAGAACAACACTCGCCGAACCTTTCATCGTCTGCGCCGCAAGAAGCGTGGCTACATCACGCGGCAAACCAACTTTAACACCGGCTTCGGCAAGTGATTCCAGAATGATGTATATGAAGGCCGGACCGCTGGCGGAGAGACCAGTCACCGCGTCCATGTGCTTTTCATCGACCACGATTGTTCGCCCGACCGCGTCAAACATGCTGCGAGCGAGTTCGATGTGGCTCGATCCGGCGTGAGTACCAGGAGAGATGGCCGTCATTCCGCAGCCGACGGCGGCCGGCGTATTCGGCATTGCTCGAACCACCGGCACTTCAGTTTCCTTGCCACTGGCCGCAGCAAGTTGCTGCTCCAAATAGCTGGTCGGCACGGAAGCCGCCACTGAAATCAGCAGCGTCTTCGCGCCGATCTCAGGAGCGATCTCTCTTAACACCTCCCCTACTGTTTGAGGCTTTACCGTCAGCACAACTACATCAGCCCCTTGGACCGCAGCCCGATTATCGGTGGTGACTGAGATGCCCAACTCCCTGGTCAGCGCCGTCGCGCGGTCCGCATGCTTCGCAGTCGCGGTGAGAGAGCTCGCTGCGAATAATCCTTGTCTGAGATATGCACGCAGCAAAATACCGCCCAGTTTGCCTGCGCCGAGCACAGCTAATTTCTTGTCGGAAAGTTTCATGGATAAGTTATGGCCTGACAGGAGATTCCTCGACTTCGCCAGGAATGACAAGAGCGAGTAACGTTTCGATGCGGCCAAACAGCAGACCTTTCGCTCTGCTGGTCTAAAAACTTGACTTATCCTTGGCCGATTGTCGGAAATTCCGCATTGTCGGCTTGACCAATAACTTGACTTATGCTTGACTAACCAAGTGAGTTATCAGCCTGTTTACAGAATCACGCCACACCTGTTAACCGAGGTCGAGCAAATCGCGGCATTGCGGGAGCGCATTTTGGCTGCAGCCATCCAGGTGCCCTGGATTCCAGCCTTGCAGAAGGATACCCGTATCCGCAATGCCCATTCTTCCACCGCCATCGAAGGCAACCCGCTGACCCTGGAGCAGGTGCGCGCCATCGAGGAGGGTCGAGAGATTCCGGCGACCGCACAGCGGCCGCGCAGGGAGGTGGCAAACTATTTCGCCGGGTTGCGCTTTGTGGAAAAGAACGCCCAACGCACCGTAGTAACCCACACAGAAGTGTTGAAGTTGCATCGGATCATGGCCGGTGAAGTGATGGATCAGGGAATGGCCGGCCAGTACCGCACAATTCGCGTTCGCGTGGGCAGCCATGTGGCTCCGTCCCCGGACCGGGTCCGTCCGCTCATGTCGGATCTGCTCGAGTGGTGGAACAAAGATGCACCAAAACTCTCTCCCATCGTGAGCTCGGCAATTGTGCATTACCAATTTGAAACCATTCACCCGTTCGCTGACGGCAATGGACGAGCGGGCCGCATGCTCAGCTTATGGGAGCTTTACCGCAGAGGTTTCGACAATCACCACATTTTTTCCATCGATGAATTCTACTGGGAAGATCGTCCGCGTTACTATTCTGCCTTAGAAACTGTGCAGCAACAAAATGGAGACCTGACGACCTGGATTGAATACAGCGCGGCCGGACTACGCCTCACACTGGAGCGAGTCTGGACCCGGCTTCAAAAACTGACGGCTCGCTCCAGCAAGGCGAAGCTGGTGCTTCGTCCTAAACAGGAGCAATTGCTTCACTTTTTGCGCGAGCGCAAAGCGATGACGCCGCGTGAAATCTGGGATGCCATTGGCATATCGAAACAGGGGGCACTCGACCTTTTGCGACCGCTCATTCAGGCAGGTTTAGTGCGTCGGATTGGAACAAAGAAGACCGGCCGCTACGTATTGAGGTAGCATTTCTGCGCGAGAGCAGATGGCCTGACTCAAAATCTTACTTTCACGCCCCCGTACGCGGCGCGGCCCAGCGCAGGAAAACCGAAGACCGGTGAGTAATGTTCGTTGGCCAGATTATCTATCCGGCCGAAAACTGACAGGTGCGGGTTCACTTCGTACTCCGCCAGGATGTTCACAAAACTGTAGTCTTCGATGTCGAAATTTGGGCCGCCGAAATTCAATTCTTCGCGAGCATTCACGAAGTTCGCCTCCACCACAGTGCGCAGCCTGTTCCACCAAAGATACGAACCCGAAACATACACGATGTTGCGCGGACGCCGTGGCAGTCGCGCACCCTGCAATTGCGTGATGTCTTCGGAAGACGTGTTCTCGGCCTCCAAATAGGTGTAGCTCGCTGTGAGCAAAAGATTTGTAATCGGTTGGGCGCGCAGTTCCACCTCAAGCCCTTGGGTTTCGGCGGCCCCAAGGTTCAGGGTCTCAAAAAGGCCATTGGAGCCAATCGCGTTCGACAAGTCATTGTGAAAATAGGTGAGTCCAGCGGCAATACGGTTCCCCAAAATTTCCTGTCTCACGCCGATGTCCCACCCAAAATCGTGCTCGGGCTGCAGGCCGAAATTATTCCCGAAAATTTTATCCTGACTGCTCGGCGGACTGAAGCCTGTCGCCACGCTCGAGTGCAAGATTGTATTCGTCGGGGCGACCTTATAACTGCCGGCGACGCGGTACGTCCAGACGCCGCCAAACTGATTGAAATGATCAAACCGGCCACCAGCAACGAGGATTAAGTTTTCGAGTGGCGTGAGTGTCGCCTGCAAAAATCCGGCAACTTCCTCGGTATGATCGCTCACAAACGTTGGCTGCGGGCCGAAAATTTGTAAAACAAACGGTCTTTCCTGTCCTGCATTGACGCGGCTGTAGAAGAACCCTGACGTCAGCGTGAGCCAGGACGTTGGGCGCAAATCATTTTGATAGTCAACTTGCGTTCTTTCGAAGAGTGCTCGGGTCGCCCCGACGAATCCGTCCTCGTTTGGATCGTTAATTTGCCGCTCGTGATCATAACTAACGACGAGTTTATGATCCCACCATTGAGTTGGCCTCCAATCAATGTGAGGCCCAATTAACCAACGCTCGGTGGAAAAGTGGTCAATGAGACGTGGATCGAAGATTGTGTTCGGATTTCCAGTGTCGCTCACTGAGTAAGTAAAGAGGCTGCCAATTCGTAATTGTTCGTCAGGTGACCAGCCAACGTTCGCAATCCCTGAAGTATTCCGGTAATTATTATTCGGGCGCGCGTTCTCTGTATCGAGCCGACTGCCGCCGATGGAATAATCAAAGTCGCCGACTTTGCCGTCACTTTGCGCCCATTCCCGGAAGCGGTCGTACGATCCACCTTCTGCAGCGAGCATTGCGCCGGGCGTTCCGGTACCTTGTTTGGTAAATATTTGAATCACGCCAGCGAGGGCCCGCGGCCCGTACACCGTGCTCTGGGGCCCGCGCACGATCTCGATTCGGTCGATGTCGTCGGTTGTGAGATCGGCGAAATTAAAGGCTCCTTGCAAACCCTGATTGATGGGAATGCCGTCAATCAATACCTGGGTGTGTTCGCTGCGTAATCCGCGAGTGAAAACTGATGTCAACTGGCCGGCAGTGCCGGTTTCAACAATCGCCAGGCCTGGCACTTCACGAAGGGCGTCGCTCACGCGTTCGATTTGTTTTTGCTCCAAATCGTCCGATGTGATCACGCTCGCGCTTGCGGGTGATAGCTCGAGAGGAATATCGAAACGTGTTGCAGAAACGACGATCGCCTCGGCTTCCGCCTCGCTGGGCGAAGGAGTCGCGGTGGGCGATGCCTGCTGGCCAAAGCAAACAAGAGGCGCCAGCGCGAGAACTACGATCGACACAAACCGCGCTGTGCGTGCTTCCGGACGATCACTAAAACAAACTGGACGATTTAACATACAATTTACCTCCAACTCCGAGAGAGTCGGACTCGTTAGGCCGGCTGTGACCGGCCCCGCATCGCCCAGCTCTCATTCTCCTTTTTGCGAAGAAGTTTTTGCTGTAGCCACCGCCCTGCGGGCGGTCCGACGTTGCACAGCAACGTGGCTACAGAATGAGGTAGACCGGACAAATATTCTGGCTCCTGGCTTTGTTCCGGCGGCCGCCGGAATCACCTTCTTCCCGCCTTCACCGTCCTTCTGTGGCCCGCCCCGAAATGCTTTCGGAGCACAACCACAGAACCGCAGGCGGCACGCCTGCCACTACAACGATTGGCCCTGTGGGAAGTCGTATCCAGTTACAGCAGCGCAACTGCTCCCGATTCTCACGGGATTTCTTGCGCCGATCCACTTTTCAAGCTCGCAAAGAACTGTTTCGAGAAGTAATGGCTCGGACTTGGTACTGCAAGGCTTTATTTGAAATTCATCCGCCGGCGGCGGCCACAAAACGTCGTCCAAGCGCAACAATGGAATTGCTCCTAAAGAGCGTTTCCTCCTCCGTAGCCAGGGTTTGAAGAAACGCGCCGCGTCCTTCCGTAGCAGGAAGAGCGTTTGCCGCATACCGAAAAAAATACGCGGCGTTCTCTCTCACAACCCGGCCGAAGACCTTTTGCAGTTCCCCATTCATTTCGCCGGCTGTGTGCAATTCCTTTTCGTGATTTTCTCGCCAGGCTTCCAAAGTCTCCGCCTTCGATAACACTTTTTCCCACACGTCCTGATTTATGGCCAGCGCAGGCATGTTTTTAAGCTGCCTAAAAACGGTGGAAAACCACCGAAGAGTTTTCTCGTCGGCAGATTCGTAGGCAAAATCTTCGATGATGACCCGTCCGGTCTGAGTCAGGGTGCCTGTCAGATGCTTTATCGACTCGCGGAGAGGATGAATGTGATGAAGCGAACGTGTAAACAAGACCGCGTCAAACCGGCCATCCGTAAATTCAGGCCACGTTGCAACGCGAGCGTCCACGCCGAGCTGCTGCGCCGCGTCGATGGATCCTTTATCCATATCGATGGCAACAACCGAATACCCGTCGTTCGACAAAACAGCCGCCAAATCGCCTGAGCCACAGCCGACTTCAAGAACGCGCTGGCATCCTGGGGGAAGGAATCGTTTGACGAAGGTGTAAGTATAACGCGTTTCGAAGCGCATTCGGTGCACTTTAATTCGCTGCTTGCGCTTCCGCCTGCAGGATTTATCTATCTCTCCCAATTCCTTTCTGAAATTGCACTCATTTTCTAATCTCGTCGTCACTGGCGGCGCCGGTTTTGTCGGCTCGAATCTGACGCTCGCCTTGCAGGAAAAATTTCCCGAAGCGCGTCTGACTGTGATTGACGATTTTCGATCCGGTGATTTTAAGAATCTCGCCGGCTACCGCGGCGACTTCGTAGCGCAAAATCTGGCGACCCTTGATTGGCAGCAGCGATTCGGAGATCAAAAGTTTGACGCCATTTTTCACCTCGCATCCATCACAGACACGACGAACCACGACCAGTTCGAGCAAGTCCACGACAACGTGGAGAGTTTTCGGCGGCTTTTAAATTTTGCGCGTTCGACCAAAACACGAATCATCTACGCTTCGTCCGCGGCGACCTACGGCGCGACAACAGAGGCCAGCGCGGAATCGAGCGGGGCCGCCCCGGCGAACATCTACGCCTTTTCGAAAGTGATCATGGACAATATCGCGCGCCGAGCTGCCGTTGAATCCCCCGATTGGATCATCGTTGGGTTACGTTACTTCAACGTTTATGGACCACGCGAAGCACACAAGGGCGTGCCGGCCAGCATGCCATATCATTTGGCGCAGCAAATGAAAGCCGGCCAGCGACCCCGCATTTTCAAGAAGGGCGAACAAAAACGCGACTTTGTTTATGTGAAGGACGTCGTCGCGGGGACGATTCGGGCACTCGATGCGAAAGCCAGCGGAATTTACAATCTAGGTTCGGGCCAGGCGCGTTCATTCAACGATCTAGTCGATATTCTAAACGAATGTTTGGGCACCAATTTTCCGCCCGAATACATCGAGAATCCGCACAAACATTATCAAAACTTCACGCAAGCCGATCTCACGAACGCGCGTCGCGCATTAGGATATGAGCCACAATTTCCGTTGGAAAAAGGCGTACGCGATTACATGCAGTGGTTAGATGCGTAACGGTTCCGTGTAGCGCAAAGCTGGATCGACTTCTCCCAAGGCGATCGGATTGTTTGTCAACGCGTTGAGGACAACGCATTCACCTCCCCAGGGTAAGGGTTATCCTTCCCAGAAGAATTTTGTCGGGCGATTGATTTCGTTAGGCAAACTTTTGTGCACTGGACAATTCAGAGCCGTTTGCTCCAAGACTTCGCGGTGCGGCGAATCTGGCGGAAGTGGAATATGAACCTCCGACGGGAGCCCAACGATCCGGCGCGACCCTTCACGGGACATTTCCTTTTGTACTGAAACGGTCATTCCGCGTAGATCGACACCCAGTTCTTCCGCCTTGATTCCCATGGTTGTGCTTATGCAAGTAGCCAGAGCCGTGGCAACAAGATCAGTCGGCGAGAACGCTTCACCTTTGCCCTTATTGTCGGTGGGCGCGTCGGTAGAAATCCTCGCCCGCGACGGACCATGCTCGGCGTCGCAATGCAAATTACCAGTGTAATTGACGGAAACTTTGACCATGTCGAATTATCGGCCGCGCCTTTTCGTTTGTCATGTCGAGCGAAGTCGAGACATCTCTAATTGCTCAATTCCAGAGATTGTTCGTCTTCGCTCGGACTGACACCATGCTTTACTGGGAAATGACTGGAGTTTCCTGAACCTTGTCCGCGTGTTGTCCGAACTCGTTTCGGAACACTCTCGTGAGATCCGCATCGTGAAGAATGATCATGTCGGTATCGTGCTTCTTATGCTCGTCGTTTTGCCAGCCTTCATTCCACCAGCAGAAACCGACGATGAGGGGCCATCGATTTGAGAACAGATCCTCCAGCGCCGTTTTAGCCCACTGTGCTGCCTCAACATGCCGGTTGTGCAAAGCGCAACCGAACTCGGCAATGATGATCGGCTTGCCCGGCGCCACTTTAACCAGGCGCGGATACGCCGTGCGCATTTTAAATGCCAGACCCTCTGTACCGTCCGGCGTCATTGGAGTGAGTGGCCCGTAGGCGCTCAGCGCGACCCAATCGCAATAATTTTCGCCCGGAAAATAATTCTCAAACCGATTCCAACTTTTCTCCGGCTCATCGAACCAATTGACATGCCAAACCCATTGCAAATTACTTGCATCCTCGGTACGCATAAGATCGACAATGTGCCGGTACGCAGCAACGTAGCGAGCTGGACCTTCTCCGGGGCCGCCATTCCATTTGCCATTCCAGCTGAACCACTCCCCGTTGGGCTCCGTTCCCCACTCCACCAAAATTGGCGAGCCGAACGTTTTCGCCTCGCGCGCCCATGCCCGAAGATCGTCATCGAACTCGCCAGCAATAATTTTTGGCAGTGTGAACTTTCTCTCACGATGCTTTTGATCGACATCGGAACGAAGCATCAACCGGATATACGGAACCTTGTTTAGATCACGGATCCAGCTGCACATCCCCGCCGGAAACTTTGGCGATTCAAACCAATTGTTGGCGAAATAAATCCAGGCCGCTCGCTTGCCAACGGTTTTTTCATAGTTCGCGACATCATCCGGCGTGACGTCATGCTCCGTGGGATCATGTTCGTCTGTTCCGACACCACCCCAATACAAACCGTGATAGAGTTTCCCAGCCGACGGCACCTCAAACCTGACGTCTTGTGCATACAAGGTGAGAGCACCTGTCACCAGCAGCAGGTAAACCAATTTCACCTCACAAGTGTAAAGCGCGCGGACCGCCTGCCAAATTCACGACCAAATCTCAAATCCTGTTCGAACCAGTTAAGTATGAAGAAGAAAGTCACTGGAAAAAATTTAAGGAAAGAGGCACCGCGAAGCCCGCGCATCCGCGTTGGCGGCTATGCGATCCTCGGACGCACCATTGATAAATGCCGTGCCCTGGTGGCCGGAGACATCGGCGACTACCACTTTGACTGCCCGTTGGATAACATGCTTTTCGGCTTCAAAGGTGTGCGTGGCGAGGATTTTAAAGCGCAGATCGAGCAAGGCGCCAGCGACGAGGAAATAGTGGAATGGCTCGAACAAAATGGCGAACCAAAAACGCCAGAGGAAATCGAGCGTTGGTCTAACGAGGTAGAGGCAAGCAGTCTGTATCATCATCCGGAAAAGCGCGATTTCTTCAGCGAAGAGGTCAGGAAACTTGGACTCGATCCGGCGAAAACGACGACCTTCGAGTGGCTCGAACTGGATGACAAGCTCTCCACCGAGCGCAGCGCAGCGTAACAGTGAAATCGTCTTCTGCTAAATCGCCGGCACGGTTTTCGGACCGATGCCAAAGCAATCGCTCTTGTTGTAGCCCGTCCGACTTCCTAGGCTAGCCCTTGATCAGTGGCGGAGGAATATCTTCCGTCGGCCCGACGTCCAATCCATGGCGCAGTTTGCTGTGGCGCAAGCCGTACAGGAAATAAATGCATAACCCGATGGCAAGCCACACAATGAAGCGCCCCCAGGTCTCGAGAGGCAGGCTTAGCATCAGGACGAAGCAAAAGAAGACGCCAAGAATCGGGAACAATGGAACCATTGGAACGCGAAATGGGCGGCGACGGTTCGCGTCCTTGCGACGTAAAATAATCACTCCGAGACAAACAAGAATGAAGGCAAACAACGTTCCGATGTTCGTGAGGTCGGCCAGCGAACCGATGTCGGTAAGCATCGCGACACCGCCGACGGCAACACCCGTCCAGATAGTTGTGATATAAGGTGTCCGGAAGCGGCGGTGAACCCGCGCAAAATATTGTGGCAACAGACCGTCGCGCGCCATGGCCATGAAAATGCGCGGCTGCCCGAGTTGGAAAACCAATATCACAGATGTAAGACCAGCAAGCGCTCCGGCGCTGATGAGTGCTTGAGCCCAGGGCCGGCCGGCGAATGCGGTTGCTACGGCGGCAGAATCACCAAAATACGTCGTATACGTTCTCATTCCGGTGATGACCGCTGCCATCAACACATAAAGCAGTGTACAAATAATCAGGCTCGCGATGATCCCGATCGGCATGTCGCGCTGCGGATTTCTTGTTTCTTCCGCAGTAGTCGAGACGGCGTCGAAGCCGATAAACGCAAAAAAAACGATAGCAGCACCGCTCATCATTCCGCCTATGCCGTTGGGTAGAAACGGATGCCAGTTGGTGGGATTCACCATGAACGCGCCAAACGCGATCACGAAAACAACCACCGCCACCTTCGTAATGACAATGGCCGTATTGGTGCGCGCGCTCTCACGAATCCCGTAGATCAAAAGAATGGTCACCGCCGCGACGATCAACGCCGCTGGCAGGTTTACGGCGACAGGGTGTCCTAAAATAACGGGCAAACTGGTGGATGAATAATTATTGAGGGCCTCGCCGCCCGAGGACAACAGGTTGGTAGCCGTCCGGTAATCACTGACCAACCAAAGTGGAAATTTGAGATGGAACAGGCTTCCGCACAACTGCACGAAATAGCCGGACCAACCGACGGCCACGGCCATGTTTCCCACCGCGTACTCCAGGATCAGGTCCCAACCGATGACCCACGCGATGATCTCACCGAGGGTTGCATACGAATAGGTGTAGGCCGAGCCTGATACTGGAATCATCGAAGCGAGCTCGGCGTAACAAAGTGCGGCAAAACCGCAGGCGATCGCGGCCACCACAAAAGAAACCATTACCGCCGGACCCGCGCCGGGCCGTCCATACACCAGCTCAGTGTGGGTAAGGTGCGATATGATGAAATTCAGCACCGGCGTTTTCCACAGGGATGCTTCCAGCTGTTCACCGGCCGCTGCGGTTCCCGCCAGTGCAAAAATTCCAGCGCCGATAACGGCCCCGATGCCGACGCAGGTCAGGTCGAACGCACCAAGCGCGCGCTTCAATTGACGATCGGGCGCGGCCGCTTCAGCCAGCAAATGGTCTGGACTTTTAGTCTTGAAAAGATGAAGGGCCACTCGGTCAAATCGTGTCACTAACCGCGCTGGCCGGTCAATGCAAACTTTGGGATGAGACACGATCACCATTTTTATCGCCCCTTAATGTTTTGCAGCGCCTTTGGAACTGCCCTTTGAATCAAGACGTAGACTCAACACAAAGGTTTCTGTAATCTGGGCGCTTCGTATGCCCGACGAGCTGGAGAAATTTGTCCTCGGCGATACCGCAATCTCCTCACTCGAACAAGCTCAGCCGCGACGAAGGGGATTGTTCGGCCGACGCAAAACGCAAAGTCCGCCGATTACGCATTGTGAGAACTGTGGAGCGGAGTTGCAGGGACATTGGTGCGCGAAATGCGGGCAACCGGCGATCGATTATCGGCGCTCTTTTCGATACGTCATTGCAGATCTTCTCGACGAGTTCCTGAACTGGGACTCCAAATTCTTCGCGACGATTGCTCTGCTCCTGGTTCGCCCGTGGAAATTGACGAACGAGTTTCTCGCCGGACATCGCGTACGTTACGTGCATCCGCTGCGGCTTTATCTTCTGGCCAGCATTCTGTTTTTCTTCGCGGCAACGTACGGCATCAAGTCGGCGCATCTCCAGCCGCTTGATCTTTCGCCGAGTACTCGCGCGGAGATTCGCAGTGAACTGATGAAAGAGAACGTGTCACCTGAAGTCCAGCAGAAGATTGAGGAGGCGCTGGGCGGCAAGCCGGTTTCACTCGAAAAACGCGCTGTGTTACAGCAGCAATTGAAGAACGAGAGCCTGCCCAAAGAAGCGCGGGATGCGATTCAGCAACGCTTGGACTATGGCGATCCTACTCCATTGGATGCGCGCGCAAAATTGGACGAGACGATGAAAGATTTACCGCCCGAAGTGCGGGCGAAAGTTCAGGAATCGTTCAAGAAGGCACAAAACAAAGCCGTCATTTTCGAAGCCGACAAGGACGAAAAACCTAACGACATGCCGAAATGGCTTGAAAAGCGGGCA
>DASREH010000083.1:0-6677 GCA_035652195.1 Candidatus Udaeobacter sp.
GCGCACATCCGCGAAATTGTTGAAGCAACGGCGTTGCCGGTGAACGCAGATTTCCTGGCCGGTTACGCGGACGACCCCGAAACCGTCGCAGCGAATGTGCGGCTCTGCATTGCAACCGGCGTTGCCGGTTTATCGATCGAAGACAGCACAGGTCGCGCCGACACACCCCTCTATGAAAAGGAACTTGCAATCGATCGCATGCGAGCGGCGCGCTCGGCGATTGACGCTTCGGGCAATGGCGTTCTGCTGACCGGTCGTTGCGAGGCATGGCTCGTCCACGATCCAAAGCCGCTTCACACCGTTCTCGATCGACTGGCGGCATATGCCGAAGCAGGCGCTGATTGTCTCTATGCGCCGGGTGTCACCAACTCTGATGACATTGCGCAGATCGTCAAAACGGTTTCGCCTAAGCCAGTCAACATCCTCGTCTCAGGATTCAATCATCAACTGTCACTTTCTCAGCTGGCTGATGTTGGCGTCCGCCGCATTTCTGTCGGTTCCGGGTTGGCGCTTGCTTCATGGGGTACGTTTCAGCGCGCGGCCAAAGACATTAAAGCCCACGGAACTTTCAATCTCCTCGCTAATGGCGCCGCCTCAGCCGAGCTGAACCAATTGTTCCGAAAAAAACAATAATGCGACCGCTTTTAATGCGACTTCGCACTTCACCATTGGAATTTGCCTTCGATCACGCCACTATCTCCGGATGAAAATCTTAACCACTGTCGTCCGAATCCTTTTGGGATTCATCTTCGTTTTCTTTGGTTCCAATGGACTTTTCCATTTCCTTCCGATGCCGCCCTTGCCGGGGGGCGTCGCGGGTGAATTCCTGCACTCATTTTTAGCGAGCGGTTACGCTTCGGTGATCAGTGTATTCCAGATTCTTGGCGGTTTGCTTCTTTTGATTGGCCGGTTCGTTCCACTCGGCCTGACAATTCTCGGCGCCATCATCGTAAACATCTGGATTTTCCATTTGTTGATGGCGCCTGAGCCTGCGGGCCTGGTTCCGGCCATCGTGGTCTCGATCCTTGAGTTATTTTTGGTTTGGCGTTACCGCGAACGTTTCACTGGAATCCTACGTCCCTGAATTTCGTGAGCACACAACAGGATGATAAAAAGCCGGACGTTGTCGTGCGTGGCGACGCGCGCAGCTTTAAACAGGAAATTGTCGCCGGTAAACATAACCTGGTTGCGGACGAACCAGTCAGCGTAGGTGGAAGCGATGCGGGTTCCGGTCCTTACGATTATCTGCTGATGGCGCTTGGGACGTGTACTGCCATGACGGTGGGCCTGTACGCCCGCCGGAAACAGTTCCCCCTTGATAAAATCACGGTCTCACTGTGGCATTCACGCATCTATGCGGAGGATTGTGAGGAATGCGAAACCAAAGAGGGCAAGCTCGATCGAATTGAGCTCCAATTAGAGTTGACGGGTCCATTGACTACGGAGCAGCGCGCGAAGCTGATGGAGATTGCTGAAAAATGTCCTGTTCATCGCACGCTCACATCGGAGATCAACATCCGCCTCCGAGCGGCCTGAAACGACTCGCGAAACAAGGTTCTCACCACCGCGCTCCGCTCCCGAAAACAGCCGGTTGCCAGGTGCACAGTGCGCGCGTGTGCCCGTGCTATACGCCGGCAGCGGCAGCAACGAACAAATAACGAATTTGTGTCAGGTTGATCGCGTGTATTTTGATAACGAACCGATCGAAATAAGATCGCTTCCAAATAGATGAGATTCCTGGCCGTTCATCCCAGCTGCCTGATGTACTCGAAGATTTATCTTCGACTTGAACCTCTTGGCCTTGAACTTGTCGCCGCCGCCGCGCGGCAGGCCGGTCACGAAGTTCGCCTGATTGATCTTCAATGCGAACCCGACCAGAACGTTTTGCAGCTGGTTAAGAACTGGCGACCAAACGTTATCGCGTTCTCGGTTAATTACCTCGCGAACATCCCTGAAATCATCGATCTCGCTCGCGCAATCCGGGAGCTGTCGCCAGAAACATTCATCTGTATCGGCGGCCACAGCGTTTCATTTATCCCGGAAGAAGTTTTGCAGCACGCGAATGGCGCCGTTGATTGTGTGTTGATCGGTGAAGGGGAAACCGCAATTACTGGTCTTCTCGATGCGCTTACCGACAGTCCACCAAACCTGAAAAATGTTCCCGGCTGCATAACACTCGAACATCGCAGCGCGCCCCCTGGATTTGTGAAATCGCTCGATGATTTGTTACCCGCTCGCGAGCTCCTTCAACATCGGCACAAGTATTTCATCGGCGCATTGGATCCCGCAGCTTCCATCGAGTTCAGCCGGGGTTGTCCGTGGGATTGTGTTTTTTGCAGCGCCTGGACGTTTTACGGGCGCAATTACCGGGTGAAAACTCCCGAGCGCGCCGTTGAAGAACTGGAACAAATTCGCGAGCCCGGCATTTTTATCGTGGACGACGTCGCTTTCATTCAAGCGGACCACGGCATGCAGCTTGGCGAAGCGATTGCTCGTCGCGGGATTCGAAAAAGCTATTACCTGGAGACACGCGGCGACGTGCTTCTTCGTAACAAGGAAGTGTTCAAGTTATGGAAGCGACTCGGTCTAAGAACCATGTTCCTTGGTCTTGAAGCGATCGATGAAGAGGGATTAAAACGCTATCGAAAACGGGTGACGCTCTCGAAAAATTTCGAGGCGCTGGAGTTTGCTCGTTCCCTCGACATATCGGTTGCTGTTAATATCATTGCGGATCCTGCCTGGGACCGCGAACGATTCAAAGTGGTCCGTGATTGGTGCCTGGAAATTCCGGAGGTAGTGAACGTCAGTATCAACACGCCCTATCCCGGCACAGAGACCTGGCATACCGAATCGCGACGACTCACCACGCGCGACTACCGGCTTTTCGACATTCAGCACGCGGTGTTGCCGACCAAATTATCGTTGCCAGAGTTTTATACGGAACTGGTTGAGACGCAGCGCGTGCTGGCTCGCAAGCATCTTGGTTGGACCGCGCTACGGGATTGCGCCCGGCTGGTGATCCGTCACTTGCTCCGGGGTCAGACTAATTTTATCCGGATGCTTTGGAAATTCGACAGCGTCTATAATCCAGACCTCCAATTGGCCGATCACGCTCAACCGGTGAAATATGAAATCAGCCTTCCACCGCCCTCTGTTGCTACCGTGCAGCGGGGCGCTCTTTACATACATCAAAATCGAGGCCGCACCGGGCGGGAAATCGACCACCCCACGGAAGAATTTGTGAACGCCACGCGCATGGGTGTCGCTGATTAAGGGAGCTTGTCCGGGTAGAATCGATACACCCAGGGACCTGTCGCGGCGCGAAACTAATGGTAGGCGAGGTTACTTCACTGACTCTGACAACTTCAGAGTTGGTTCCTGACAAGGGTAAAAACAGTGAAGAATCTCGCCACTTTCTCGCCCGGTAGCGCTTGGATGGCGCGTGCAACAGGATGCGGTCCTAATCCCAACCTTCCGTGAGCAGTGCCCGCGTTTCTTCGACTCCTGCTCTCCAGATCTTCATCACCTCTTCGTCGTCGCGTTGATAATGACCGCCAAAGTTGCCGTCTTTGAGATATTCCCGCACCGACCGGGGATCGAGCCGGCGCAGTTTTTCTGAATCGATCATTGTTTTCTGCTCGCGTGGCATGTCGATGTTTGGCAGGCGCGTCCAGGGAAAATTTTCCATCCAGGATGCGTGCGAAGCGACGGGATCTATCGCCTCAACCTGTGCCCAGACCTTGGGTGCGCTCCACCAGTTGTGAAATTTAACGCGCACGCCCGGATGATCGGCCATCCATTCTGCAATGATGCTTTGTGCGGGGGTGTTACCGCCATGGCCGTTAACTACCAGGATGCGTTTGAATCCCTGCTCTGCCATTGCATCCAGAATATCCCGCACGATCGACATGTATGTTTTGACTCGCAATGTTACCGTCCCGGGAAAGGCTCGAAAATAAGGCGTGAGCCCGTAAGCGAGCACCGGGAAGACAGGCACGCCGACCGGTTCCGCTGCTTCAACAGCCAGGCGTTCGGCCAAAATGCTGTCCACGCTCAGGCTGAGGTAAGCATGTTGCTCGGTACAACCCAATGGCAATACTGCGCGATCGTCACGACGCAAGTATTCCTCCACCATTATCCAATTCATTTCGCTGATTCGCATGTCCTAAGGTGCCCCGGAGATTCGCGAGTTCACGCGGATTTGTCGTGTCCGGTAAGCGGGCACGGCTAGCTCCATCAGAAATAACGATGAATCATGGAACGCGAAAAAATTATTTTCTTCCGAGACTTTCTTCTGCGCGCCTTTGTTGTTAGTCTCTTCGCTTCTTCTACAAACGACAACAAACAATCTTCCAAGCGTAATGGAAGATAAGCAACACTAGGGGAGAGTATTTTGAGGGCATTCCTGTTTGTTTGAACCTCATGGGGAATTCTTTCGTACGCTTCTATGGGAGCAAGACGTTGCAAGGATTCTGGTCAGCTTTAAAAGTGGCTGTGTCCCTGCTGCTGCAAGAAATACTGGAAAAATCCTATGACACGATTTTTTACCAGCCAGCCAGCGCTCAGTGGCAATGTGTCGAGGATGGGATCCTCCCAATAACTGAAGGCATGAGAAGGATTATCTGGAATGATCCACATTTTGTACATATTGCTGGAAACTCCTTTCTGATAGAAGGCATTGAACAAATCCCATTGCTGAGAGGCAGGCATTGAATCTCCCTCGCTGCTGATAGCATAAATGGGCTTGATGTCCGTGTTGGTTGTAGTGAGCTGCCCTACCGCCGAATTTTGCCATTGATACGAAGGTACAGCGGAATTTGTGTAGTTCTCACAATTACGAACGAAGCCGACGTTTTGTGGGTCATCAGTCCGATCGGACAAATCATACGGCCCTGACAGGGAGGCGACGAAATTCGGACGCGCTTCCCCATTCCAAAAAGGCCAGTCATTGCCGGTGTTGGTCTGATCGATAGCCACAAAGACGGCGTGACTACCGCCGGCTGAGCCGCCCAACACTCCAACCTGTCCATTGCAGTGGAGAGTGTCGTCACGCATCGCCTTAATCAGCGCTTTTACGGAGTCGGTTTGTTGCGGTGGACGGCCGGAAGATGCGTGCGAATGATCCGGTTGTCCCTTGATGAGGTTAGGCGGAGCCAAAGGATATGAGGCTACGGCTGCATAAAAGCCGGCGTCGGCGAACTCCTGAGCTATCCTCGCAGGTAAGCCGTCGTAATAACCTCCGCCTTTAAACTCGCCGATATGTAAGATGATCACCGCGGGCCACGGTCCAGTGCCACTTGGCGAAAAAATGCGCCATTCCAACTTGGTAGGATACAGTGGATGATCGATCGGTGGCTGATAATCCGTAGGGATTTCAGCTGGCGTCGGTTCCACTGGCGATATCGAGGGCGTGGGCGTGGCTCAGAAAATCCACGGGTTATGATCAGAAGTAGTTGATGGGTTAGGGGTGACCGACGGCACGGGTGTCGCGGTAGAAACTATAGCTGGCGTGGGGAACAGTACCTGAGCATAGCCGGCGGACAGCGTCGCCGAGAGAACGAGGCAGATGATGAAGGTTTGTCGTTTCATATAATGGGGAGTGTCGGAGAGCGTTAGTGTTTAATAAATCAATTTGAATGTGACAAGCCTTTCTTGTTGACCACCGAACGGTAAACCAGTACCCCTCTGTAACGGGAAGAAGAAAATATGAATATCATTGACTACCTAAAACGGGTTTCAGCTGATGTTGCGATCCGGCGTTGTTGGATGGCTCTCGTATCGTTGTTATCAATTGCGCTGCTTTCACCGATGGCTTTGGCCCTCGACCCGCCGCCCGGCGGAGGCTATTCGGGGGAAACGACAGCTCTCGGCGAAGATGCGCTTCTAAACTTTAATACTGGCATTACCGGGCTAAATACGGCGATCGGTTATCAGGCGCTCTATAGCACTACGACTGGGTCCGAAAACACCGGCGTTGGCAATCATGTCTTGCACAACAACACGGAGGGAGGAGCAAATACGGGCGTCGGAGTGAACGCCTTATATGGCAATACAACGGGCGACTACAATGTCGCTATTGGTAACAATGCGATGGTCGCTAATACGACTGCGCTTGAAGGCACGGCAGTCGGCTACACAGCGCTCGAAGCCAACACGACCGGCTCTCAAAACACGGCAATCGGGTTCGCGGCTATGGCAAACAGCACTGGGGCTTATAACACGGCACTAGGCACCGGCGCGATGGCCTCCAACTTCACGGGAACTAGGAACGTGGCGGTCGGTGTCGGTGCGATGAACATGAGCGGTGGCGGGAGCAACAATGTCGCCGTGGGCTATGCCGCCGGCAACACTCTTTTAGGTACCAACAATATCGTTATCGGCATGAACGCCGCCACCAACTTGACCGGCAACAACCGCAGCAACAACATCGAGATTGGCAGTCCCGGGGTGGCCGGCGATTCCAATGTGATCCGCCTCGGTGATCCGGCCATCCAGACGAAGACATTCATTGCAGGAATCCGTGGCGCCACCCTGGCAAATGGAAGTGCAGTGATGGTCAACAACAGGGGACAACTTGGAGTGGCCACTTCCTCGGCCCGCTACAAGGAAGCAATCAAGCCGATGGACAAATCGAGTGAAGCGATTCTAGCGTTGAAGCCGGTGAGCTTTCGTTACAA
>DASREH010000084.1:0-7345 GCA_035652195.1 Candidatus Udaeobacter sp.
TCGACTGCCGAAACTCGCTTGCTCAGGCAAGAGCGCGCGCCATTCGCACAGGCGAGGGCTCTGGCCTGTTCCGAATCTTTGTCAATCACAACAAGCGCAGGCAGGTGCTCACAACAGTCGCGAATTGCCCTCAACAATGTAATCCCACGGCATTCTGCTCGAACGACATGATAGCGACATCCAGTTCACGCCTTCGTCGGCAAACTATTTTTAAGGCCTCCTCCACGGTTCGTGCGATTAGCACAATTGTGCCTGTGCCCGCGAGCGCTTGCCGAACCACTTTTTGGAATTCGTCGTCGCGGGTATAGAGAAGTACCAGGCGTGCCAGGCGTGGAAGAACGAGAGGGGCGAGTCTTGATTTTGAGGGGTTCACGCTGATTTCTACGGAAATTGGAACCCGAAGGTCGCAAATAATGTGCCGCATGGATTGCGACAGGAAAGATTACCTCGCCCTTTCCAAGTGTTTTTGGGGAACTTCCCCCACGCCGTCCCGTAGAACGAGATGAGAATATGACCAGAAAGCAGTGGATCAAGCCGGTGCTGAAAAGCGTTCCCATCTTCTTCGAGTGCACCTGCTACGCGGGCGCGGTTTGACACAATAAAAGCTCAGGCCGCATAGATTGCCGCCAGGTTTACCGTTGGCGAAGCTTTCGTCGCTCGGTATTCGCAACTCTCACGGAATCGGCGCATCGAGCGGAAGATCTCAACGCGAGCCGAGGACACGACAACATAATTCGTGCCTAACAAATCGTTAGGAAGTTTGAACGTGCGCCATCCAAGTTGCCGTTGGCGCAAATTGAGCTGTAACGTGCCTCGTGACGCGCGGCCACTGCTCCAAGCGATGCGCCGCGCGGGAAGGAGACACGTCCTCCCAGTCCTTCTACGGAAAGGGATCAAGGAAGTTCTCTCGAGATCACAGGAATCGCGGCTACACCTCTTTGCAAAGTAGGCGGCGTGCTTGGGGCGTCCTGGTGGCAAACCAGTGGTTTGAAACAGCTCCAATGCGAGGTGCGATTCGTTCCGCTGCTGGCATACGAGGAATCGTACTTTGCCGCATCTGCCAGCAACTACGGCACTGACATGCCATGCGCGAGCGGCTTTCGATGTATTGACGATGATTCATCGGCCGTGACGCCAAAAAGCCGACGCAACTGACCACTCCGATAGGAGAAAATTTGTTCTATATCCGGCTGGATAAAGAACCGATGGATCAGGAAATCGAAAGGCACAGCGTAATGGACATGATCGTGAACCAGAGTCCCTGCGTCGCGCTCCTCAAATCGATGCTCATGAATCCACAGCCGGTACGGACCAAGAATCTGTTTGTCTACGAAGCGTGCCGGGGGATCCCAACAAGTGATTTGACTACGCCAGCGCAACGGAAATCCATGAACGCGCAGCCGATGATCCATAATCGTGTCCTGCTGCATGTGGTCGTGGCTCTGGCTGACGGTCCGAAAATGCAGCCATCGCGGGGTGATTAAATCGAGATTCTGTGGAAGGGAGAAAAACGCGAACACTTCGGGGCGTGGTCTTGGCAGCCAAAGGTGCGACTCGAAATTCCGGATACGCACGAAACCACGCCCGTCTCAAACGAAGAACTCGCGCACTCTTTTTAACACCTCTTCAAGCTTCGCTTCAGTGACCTTTGCGAGTGAGCGAAGGATGAGGTGATGGTCCAGTGTGAAAAGCCGCTGCGGACGAATGTGGCATGGCTGATCAATTCCGCCGCGCTCGCAATCGCTATGATCAAGCGGAATCGCAAAACCATCCAATTGAGCGCGACTCGTAATCTGGCAAAGAATCAAATCGGCGCCCGGGAGATCGGCGATGACAAAAGCGGGCCTGTGCTTTCCGCTATCGCTTCGCGGAAAGGGAATGACCACGATTTCGCCAGCTACAGGTTTGACCACGCCGCCTCCTCTTCTGCCGAAGTCCAGTCTCGTCCAAGGACAGATTCGCTGAGTTCCGCGCCGTTGAACGGTTGTTCGATGTCGTCGTCGATCGGTTCGCTCGTGCCCATGGCGTTTTACTACGCCAAACTCCTTCTACTCGCTAGCAATCAATTTATATACGTTAGCTGTTGGCCCGAGTTGAAGCAGACTTGATGTCAACCACCGGTGTTCCATCAAATACTTCGATCGGCCCGATCTTCAGACGTGTGCCGTCGATCGCACGCACGGTGACCGGGTGCAATCCAAGTGGATTCGGACGTGCCGGTGAACGGGTGTAGAACACACCTGTAAGCGGGCGGCTCGGGTCGTTGCGCGGATGTCCTTTGAGCACTTCACGGCTGGCCTGGTGCAACCACGTAATAACGATGAGTTCGTGACCGATCTCGATGCCAAGCAAGGCTTCGGCAAATTTCGGTTCGATTTCAAGCCATGCGTCCGGCGCGCCTTCTGCTCCCTGCCGCGGCGCATCCTGGCGGCCTTTCACTGTCGATCTAATAAAACCAATCGGCTCCAGTGTGTAAGAACTCATCTGTCACAACATCGACCATCCTGCGCATCGAAACTAACAGGTTTTTCAACGGTCAAGCATCGGCATTCCAAAGGCGTTTTCGAAAATAGTCTTTCCAGCTTTGTGGAAGTGCGGGCAGCTCGGTGGCACGGCGAAGCAATTCCTGATTCTCTGAATCAATCGTATAGAGGTTCACTATATCCATGATCGTGAGGCCCGGTTTCTGTTTCTGCGTAAATTCAATCGCGTCACCCTTCTCGACCTCTCCTTCACGAATCACAGAAAGGTAAAACCCGCTGCGTTTGCTCTGAAGAAAACGTTTCACCATGTCTCTGCGATCAAATCGAATCCCAAGCTTGAAGCATGGCATCCTCGGCTGGGTCACCATGAACTCGGCTGAACCAACCCGAAGGCGGTCGCCGATTGTTACCCCATCCTCCAGAATACCTTCACTGGTAAAGTTTTCACCGAAGGCCCCCCAGGGTAGATCGAGATCTGCGAACTGGGTGCGCCAATAGGAATAATGTTCGCTCGGATAAAGATAGACGGCCTTATCGATTCCCCCGTGCACGGAAAGATCGGATTGTTGATCGCCATTAAGATTGAGCGTCGAAACACGGATCCGACCGTGAACCGGGTACTTCCAAATCGATGTTCGGACGCTTCTGCCACCCACCACAATCTCTCGTGGCAAGCCCACGTTTATGGAAATCAATTTCATAACACTGAAACCAGGCATCTAATCAGCGAGCCGGCTACCGTCATGTAGTCGCACAAATTTTCGGCTTTCTTCCCGGGATTGCCCTCCTCTTTGAATTCCTGATTTAACAGCTGATCCTCGGGGCGACGAGTCGGTAGCCTCAGCGGCTGGTGCTGAACTGATCGTCCTTATTTTTAAAGAGAATGTTGAACGTCGTGAGCGAACCGTAACAGCGGGTGACATATTGCTGCAGTTCCACCTTGTCGGCTTCGCTTAATTTGTCGTTCGCATTCACTTTTTGTTCGAGGACCCGAAGATTGTTCCGAATCATCACGATTTTGTGGAAGAACGTTTCCAGCGGAACTTCTTTCGGTTGAAGCGCAGCATCGGCCGGTTGCAGCACCATGCTCCCGCGTTGCCATCGCGTCGCCAAACCTTCTACAACGGCGTCGGGTTGTTCCAGTCCAAGTCCCGCGACGACAGCCTGGGCAGTATCGCTAATCAGGTTCGCGAGTGGCACGTCTAATTCACTCACCCTGGCAGTCGGCTCGGCGGGATTGAGATCGCTGGAAGCCGGCGCGACTTTTCGCGTCGCATCCTCAAATTCAATCTCGGCGGTCTGTTCAGTCAGCGATTTCACCACACCGATGCCGTATTGCGGATGGCGTACCTTCATTCCGATTCGAAGTGTTTCGATGTTCATGTCGAGAAAGCGGTGACGATGCCGCAGCCGGGCTTATACCTTTGAATAAATTTCAGCGCCTGTTTCCGAAAACTCCCGGGCCTTCTGTTCCATGGCAGCTCGCAATGCTTCCTCTTCCGAGAGCTGATGTTCGGCTGCGTACTTCCGGACATCTTCGGTGATGCGCATGGAGCAAAAATGCGGACCGCACATACTGCAGAAGTGGGCGGTCTTCGCGCCTTCGGCAGGGAGCGTTTCATCGTGAAACTCGCGGGCCGTTTCGGGATCCAACGATAAATTGAATTGATCTTCCCACCTGAATTCAAAGCGCGCTTTGCTGATCGCATTGTCACGATATTGCGCGCCGGGATGACCTTTGGCCAGGTCGGCGGCGTGCGCCGCGACCTTGTAAGCGATGACACCGTCTTTGACATCTTTCTTGTTAGGCAAACCGAGGTGTTCTTTTGGTGTGACGTAACAAAGCATGGCGCAACCGTACCAGCCGATCATAGCGGCGCCAATCGCGCTGGTGATGTGATCGTAACCTGGCGCGATATCGGTGGTGAGCGGTCCAAGCGTGTAGAATGGCGCCTCGTCGCACCACTCCAGCTGTTTGTCCATGTTCTCCTTGATCATGTGCATGGGAATATGGCCCGGGCCTTCGTTCATCACCTGCACATGATGCGCCCACGCGCGTCTCGTCAGCTCGCCCTGTGTGTAAAGTTCCGCAAACTGCGCTTCGTCGTTCGCGTCGGCGATTGACCCGGGCCTGAGACCATCGCCAATGGAAAAACTGACGTCGTATGCGGCCATGATCTCGCAGATTTCGTCCCACTTTGTGTAGAGAAAACTTTCCTGATGATGGGCCAGGCACCATTTGGCCATGATCGAGCCGCCACGCGAGACGATGCCTGTGGCGCGGCGCGCAGTCAGCGGTATGTAACGGAGCAGCACACCTGCGTGAACTGTGAAGTAATCCACGCCCTGCTCAGCCTGTTCAATAAGCGTGTCGCGATAGATTTCCCAGGTCAGCTCCTCGGCGCGGCCACCAACTTTTTCGAGCGCCTGATAAATCGGAACGGTGCCGATCGGCACGGGCGAATTGCGAATGATCCATTCACGCGTGGCATGAATGTTCTTTCCCGTGCTCAGGTCCATGACGGTGTCGGCGCCCCATTTGGTTGCCCAGCGCATCTTCTCGACTTCTTCTTCAATTGAGGATGCCACTGCGCTGTTGCCGATGTTGGCATTGATTTTTACCAAAAAATTACGGCCGATGATCATTGGCTCGGATTCGGGGTGATTAATGTTCGCGGGAATGATGGCGCGACCACGGGCGACTTCAGATCGCACGAACTCTGGAGTTATTTCGTCCGGAATCCTTGCGCCAAACGATTCGCCGCGATGGGAGAAGCGCAGCGAATCTCGTGATTCGCGATGCGTAACCTCGGATCCGTTCGCAACGATTCTCGATTCGCCATTCGCGATCCCTGATCGGCGTTCCCTTCCCATGTTCTCGCGGATCGCGATGAACTCCATCTCCGGGGTGATCAGGCCCTGCCGCGCGTACCAGAGTTGGGTGACGGGATGAGATCTCGCGCGGAGCGGTCGTCGTGGCGACGTCGGTGTTCGAATTTCGGATTGCCGATCTTCTCCGTTGCTCTGCGCCACATGCCGGGCGTGCGCAGCGGAAAGATATCCGTCATCCTGTGGCCTAACGAGTCGTCCTTCGATCTCGTCGACATCTCCACGCGCCAGGATCCAATCGCGGCGCAAAGGCGGGAGTCCTTCCATAGGGTCAATCGTCACGTCCGCGTCGCCCCACGGGCCGCTCGTATCATACACGCGGACAGGTTCGTTCACTTCGATCTCGCCACTCATTGATTTCGTCGGCGATAGCGAGATTTGCCGAAACGGCACGCGAATGTCGCGATGCAGCTCACCCGCCACATAAATCTTCGCGGAATTTTTATAGCCGGCTGCCTCGACTGCGCTTTCTGCGGACCCATTCGCGCCGGCACCAGTCATTGGAAGCGCACCGCCGTTTGCGTCTACACTGCCGTGATTTTTCGGATCCATATGCATTTGTGATTACCAGACGCGCGCAGTCGCACGCACGGTTAACATTCCAGTCCAGCACCGGACCCTCGCTCCCTTCGGCGGCATTACCCGCATCAGGTTCAAGGGGTCTCCAGTGTCAGACTGGACTCTCAGCCGTTGCGGCTCCCCCGCAGTGTTGCTTTTTCTCCCTCAGGATAGGACTCGCGTAAGCGAAGTCAATCGACCGTAGTGGCAGCCGGACCGGCTGCGGAACTGACAAAGTGCAGGCGACATGTGTGACGCCCACACCCGATTTTTCTGGTAGAACGGAACCTATCCTGCCGGCGATGTCGGGGGCGGCGGCGCGACTTTTGCGTCGGCGTGAAATATTGCAATCCATTGGCCGTTCACCATGTGCCAAACCGAGCCTACGTTGTAGTTGCCGGAGATATCAGTGCCTTGCAACATAGCGTTCATTCTCGCCTTGTATGCAACAATGGCAGTGTTGCGGTCGGGAAAGGAGACGTTGAAATCGCTCAGATCGAACGATTTCACATCGGTCTTTTCCATCGCGTCTAGCTCCTTCTGCATGTTGTATATTCCGTCCGCGTAAACGGCGACCAGGTCCGAAGAAACGAGTTTTTTGAAGTCATCGGTCTTCTTGTCCTTGAACGCCTGCCAGGCTGCTTTTTCCTTGGAGATAATCGCCTCTTTGTCGCCAGTCGCCGCAACTGAAACCGCAATCGTGGCGAGCAATGCCGACACAGTGCAAATGAATAGATTTTTCATGGGTTGTCCTTTCGTTCGGATTGAACATCAAGATTAGCCTGACACGCATGAGCAGAGTCAAGTCAATCCACGAATTGATTCCCTATTACATTTGTCCTTGCGAACAGACTAAAGGCGACAGCGTGCCACGATCTCAAGGAACGATGGGAGCAACCTCGAGAGACGCCCTCGCTGCGGGCGTCTGCTGTGGTTGAACGAACTTCGATTTGCCGACCAGTTCCATGAGGCTGTTATCGGCTTCCTTTAGTTCTGCGTCGGGAACAAAAAAATCGGCGGGGGAGGATTTAATCTGTTTGCGATAATCCGCGACTAGCAGTGGCGGCTGCTTCTTGATTCCAAGAGTTCGATAACTGTCGATCCCAACACCGATGGCGTGGGCGAGTTTCGCGCGCCAGTCTTTTTGCGCGATCAGCTTGCATTCGCCTTTTTCCGTTAAAAAACCGCCTTCAATCAACACAGCCGGGACTTTTGTCAGACGAAGGACCGCAAACCGGGCGCGCTTGATACCGCGGTCGTACTCGGGGAGGTGACCGAGCAAAGAATGATAGATGCAGGCGGAGAGCGCCATGCTTTGCGCGTCGACGGTGCCGCCGGGCTGAGTGCTCGAGGCACTTGGAGCGACCGCCCTGTCCGACGTAGAGGGGGCGCCGCGTGGTGTAAACGAAAAAATT
>DASREH010000085.1:0-56578 GCA_035652195.1 Candidatus Udaeobacter sp.
CAGGCGCGGCGAAACAACTTCCGAGCGCAACCACACCGGAACAAGCGGAAAGCGCTACTCCAAACACACCAGACCCCGGACCTCTTCCCATAAGCAACACAGCGGATGGGCAACTCGCCCTTGCCAGCATAGACACCGGCATATACAACTCGGCGTTCGGTTTTTATTCGCTCCTTAGCCTTACCGAAGGCAGTTTCAACACCGGCGTTGGCGCTGGGACACTTATGGTGAGCACGGCCAGCAACAACACGGCTGTTGGGACCGGCGCGTTGTTCGCCAACACCACAGGTACTAACAACACGGCACATGGAACATTCGCGCTCTTTAACAATATCGACGGGCTCGAACACACGGCAGTCGGTGCGTCGGCTCTGCTTAACAACACTGGTGCCAACGACAACACAGCCGTTGGATTATTTGCCATGTTGAACAACGTGAACGGGAGCAGCAACACCGCAGTTGGTGCCGCTGCTCTTCGGGACAATGTATCCGGGGTCGACAATCAAGCCCTTGGCCGGGGAGCGCTGCGGTTCACGACCGGTTCCGGAAATATTGGAATCGGGCGCGAAGCCGCCGCCAACATGACTTCGTCTACCAATGTTGTTTGTATCGCTTCCCCAGGAGATGCCACTGTGCCTGACGCTAGCAATAGGACCTACATCGGCAACATTCGTGGCACCGTAGTAGGGAATCTGGACGGCATAAATGTCATCATCGACTCCGATGGCCAGCTCGGTACCTCAAACTCCTCGGCGCGTTTTAAGAAAGATATTAAGCCGATGGATCACGAAATTAGCAAAGCCATCCTGGCGTTGAAACCAGTCACCTTTCATTACAAGAACGCAGACACCAAAAAAGCGGGAGACACACCGCAATTTGGTTTGATTGCAGAAGACGTAGCTGAGGTAAATCCCAACCTGGTCGTGCGCGACAACAACGGTGACCCGTTAAGCGTACGTTACGATGCGGTGAACGTCATGTTGCTTAACGAGTTCCTTAAAGAGCACAAGAAAGTAGAGGAACAAGCGACCAGCATTTCGCAACTAAATTGTAAAATGGCAGAGCAAGAGACCATCATCGCTCAGCAGCAAAAAGGAATACAAGCTCTTACTGCGCAGGTTCAGGAGCAGGCCGCGCAAATCCAAAAAGTGAGCGCTCAACTGGAACTCGGTAAATCGGCACCGCAAACGGTGTTGAACGACAAGTAAGCTGTTCGTCGCCCGCTAACCTAACGATCTGGAGCCAACAGTTGGATGGCTGTTGGCTGCCAGATCAAAAAATAATTTCGAAAAGTTTAATCCCGTTCCATTTTCCGGGGTTGTTCGGATCGAAGGCGGTACTTTCGATCCAGGTACCGTAGCGGGCCGGCGCCCAGGGATTGAGCATCTGCAACGGGTTCCGGCCATCGCTGAATCCTCTCGGAATCACTCCCTCGACTGGAGGGCGTCGTAAAAGTGGCGGTGGCGTGGGCATTGCGCGGACCGGTTTTTGCGGGCCAATCGGTGCTCTGAATTCTTGTGCCCACCCGGTCGTAACGAGCATAGCCATGATTGCGATCATCAATGTTTTCATGTTTTTTCCTTTCATTTGAAGCGCGCAATCCGCCTCAGGCGGCTTGCCCCTCACAACGCCTGACCACATTATATACTTCGATGGATTACCTTGAAAAGGCCGGACGTGTGCTGGATATCGAAATTTTGGAGCTCAAGCGATTACGCGAGCGTCTGGGTGACGAGTTCAGTCGAGCTGTTGAACTGATTAAAGAGGCAGTCGACGCGCGGGGGAAAGTTGTGGTTGTGGGAGTTGGTAAGTCTGGACACATCGGTGCGAAGATCGCGGCTACGCTTACCAGCACGGGATCACCGGCGGTGGTCCTGGATTCATTGAACGCGTTGCACGGCGATTTGGGCGTCGTTGCCGATGGTGACGTCGTGCTTGCTTTGAGCGCGAGCGGGGAAACGGAAGAAATGGTTCGAATCTTGCCGGCGATTGCCCGTTTCCAGGTGCGGATTATTGCCATGTGCGGAGACGCGAAATCAACGCTGGCCCAAAACGCGCATTTGTTTCTCGATGTGAATGTGGAGCAGGAAGCTTGTCCGCTGAATCTTGCACCAACGTCCAGCACCACAGTGATGCTGGCTCTCGGCGATGCGCTGGCCATGGTCTTATTGGAGGCGCGCGGATTCAACAAGGAGCATTTCGCGAAGTTCCATCCCGGCGGCATGATCGGACGCAGCATGTTGATGCGTGTGCACCAGGTCATGCGGCCACGTGAAGCCATGGCAATCGTTTCTACGGATACCAACGTGCGTGATGTGCTAAAGGCGATGACGGCAGTGCGCGCCGGCGCCGCGGTCGTGATCGACGAGAACCAGAAATTAACGGGTATTTTCACTCATGGCGATTTCGTGCGGCATTTTCAATTTGATCCAAAAATCGGCGAACGCCTTGTGGCGGATCTGATGACACTGAATCCGGTGACGGTCCATAGAGACAAGCTGGCTGTGGAAGTCCTGAACCTTCTCGAACGACACCGCATAGATGACCTCGTGGTTGTGGACGACGACAGCGTTCCAGTCGGGGTCGTCGATTCGCAAGATCTCACTCGATTGAAGCTGCTGTAGTGTCGCAACCACATGGTTGCGTTCACGTCGGGACGCATGTAACGTGCGCGTCCCTTCCGCCGACGCTTTCACGTCGCGCGCTTTAACGTTGTAACCCTTTAACCAATTAACTCATAGAAATCATGCCTGCAGCCAACGATCTTCGCAGAGGAATGGCCATCAAATACAATGGCAACGCCGCCATTGTGCTGGAAGTGCATCATCGTACGCCCGGAAATTTGCGCGCTTTTGTCCAGGCCATCATTCGCTACATCAACACAGGGAAAAGCGCCGATGTGCGCTTTGGCTCAACGGACAAGGTTGAGCTGGTCGATATTGAGCGAAAACAGCTCGAGTTCAGTTACAAGGATCACAACGGATACCATTTTATGGATCCTGAGACGTACGACACGATCAGCCTGCAGGAAAACTTAATCGGGGACGCCAAGGATTACCTGGTGGAAAATCTTGCCGTGCAGGTCCTCTATGCAGAGGGCAAACCAGTAGAGATCGAGTTGCCTGCGTCGGTGAGCTTGAAGGTCACCGAATCCGCGGAAGGACTGCGTGGAGACACAGCCAGCAACGTTACCAAACCGGCCAAGCTCGAGACCGGTAAGACGATCAATGTTCCACTGTTCATCAAGGAAGGCGAAACGATCAAGATCGATACCCGCACCGGTGCCTACATGGGGCGCGCTTAACGCGTGGCGAATCACAGAGTGACGGGCGCGTTTCCCGAGAAGAAACGGGTGCTCTAAGTCTGCAGTTGCTTCATCATTCGCGATTCCGTCTTGATTTTACTAAATCAACTCTGCGTAATCTGCGGAGACTTTGGCTGCAAGAAAAAGTAGATCTAGAAACAGCCGCGGTAAGCGCAATTCGACGCGTGGCGGCAAGGTTGTCCGTAGCGTGGCACGGGCGCGAACACTCGTTCCAGCCGCGGATCCATTTACGGTGCCGACCCGTTGGGTAAAATTCGTTTTTGCCATCTTCCTGTTGCCGATCTGCGCAATTCTTAGCCAGACGTTTTTTACCTCTTTCGCCCGCGCAACTGTCGCTGATCGCTTTTGGGCGGGCGAAGAATTTTGGTTTTTTTCACTCGGTGCAATTTTATGGCTGATCGCGTTTTTCGGTCTCCCGCGTCCGATTTTAATTTATGTCTTCGGACATGAATTGACCCATGCGCTCTGGGTTTGGCTAATGGGCGGCCGGGTGAGCCGCTTTCGCATTGGCCGTGATGGCGGCCACGTTGTTACGAACAAAGCAAACTTCTGGATCGCGCTGGCCCCGTATTTTTTCCCGCTTTACAGCATTCTGGCAATAGGGGTTTATGGCGGACTCAGCCTGTTCGTGGATGTGCACGCATACGGGCGTTGGCTTTACGCTGCGATCGGGGTGACGTGGGCGTTTCATTTCACGTTTACGTGCTGGATGATTCCGAAAAATCAGACTGATCTTAGCGACCAAGGAACATTCTTTTCTCTCGTGGTGATCTATTTGATGAATCTTTTACTGCTCAGCGTCATGCTCATTGTGGCATCACCACAGATTACATTCGCGGGATTCGGCATGGATCTACTGGCAAACCTTGGGAATTTTGCGCGCTGGTTGGTCGATCTGTTTCAGCGGCAGTAGCGAGAATTCAATCGCGTTGGTTGTTGTAGCGTAACTGCTTGGGCGCCTCGACGCGCGCCGCGACGAGGCGACACGCCTGCCACTACAGTTATCTGGCGACATCCGCCTAAGCCGGACATCGTTACAGATTCGTGATCACAGCGAACGGCAGGTCCGACAATGCGTCCGCGAGTTTCACCTGCCGGTCGCGCACACAAACAGGCTGGCAGGTGAAAAGGATGTGGGCTCCCTTCAATGTCAGAGTTTCGTGAATCTCAACGGTCGTGTCCAACCAACTCTGAGCAACGGGCGGAAAGCCAACGCGAGACGAAAGCCGCGGTGCGATAACGACGATCCATTTGTCTCCAAGGTGCCGCGCAAAGCTGACGCAGGATTCAGCGAACGTCCCGGCAGCGGTTACCGGTAAATATTCTCCACGTTCGAAAAGCTCCACGTGCTGGTGCCGGAATTGGAGGATTCGCTGTGTCAGAAACATTTTGATCCGTCCATCAGGCCAGTTGCCCATAAGATCCCGAGCGTTAGCGGTCGTGAGCCCTTCGAGCATCTCACGGCGCCGTTTGTAGTCGACGGGTTGCCGATTATCCGGATCGACCAAACTGTAGTCCCAAATTTCGTGGCCTTGATAAATGTCCGGAACTCCGGGTGAAGTTAGCTTGAGCAGTAGCTGAGTGAGTGAATTGATGGCCCCGAGTCGCGCAATCTCCTTTGCCAAGGGAAGGAACGCTGGGATGAATTTATTCCGCGGCGATGGATCCAAAACCTTTGCGATGAAATCTCGCATTGCTGTGTCCCATTCTTCATTGGGTTGTATCCAACTCGTGTTAATCTTCGCCTCGTGCAAAGCCTTGGCCATGTACGTTTGAATCCGTCCAACGTAATCCGGCGTTGCCGTCGTTTCGGGTTCGCCGTCATGCCGGATTGGCCAGGTGCCTAATAGCGTTTGATAAAGCAGGTATTCTTCATTGCCGTTGGGCGCTGGGACTTCATTAATGGTTTGCTTCCAGCGACGATTGACCACACGCCATCGTTGCAATGAACGTCGCCACAGCTCCGGGATCTCGGAAATAGCAACAATTCGTGCGCGCACATCTTCGCTGCGTTTGGTGTCATGCGTCGAAGTGGCCAACAACGTTGCCGGCCAATTACGCTGCCGGTCGATGTTCCGTTCGTGAAATTCTTTTGTGCTTAATCCAAATTGTTGAGGCTCGCCGCCCACTTCGTTAAGCGCGGTCAGCCGGTTGTAAATATAGAACACCGTGTCTTCGAGTCCCTTTGCCATAATCGGCCCGGTGGCTTGCTGAAATTTGAGAACGAAGTGCGTGTGCTCGGCGCGCGCTTCCGCGTCAAGGTTTGGCGGGAAACGGAAGAGCAGTACGTCTCGGAGGAAATTGAAAATCGATTCTTCCATGGCCGGATTCCGCCGTTTCGCGGCGGCGATCGCCCGCTCCACAACCTGCCGATCTTCCTCGGTCACCGGTTGGCCTGGCGCCAGGTATGTTCGATAAACAGGAAAGCAGGCAATGGTCTCGCGCACCGTTCGTGACAGGGCTTCCAGCGTAAAATCGCGATACCATCGATTTTGTTCCGAAAGGCGGTCGAGCATATTGCCGAGGACATCGACGTCGTTGGCCAAAGATAATTTCATCACCTGCAATTTCTTGGCGTACAGCAGGTGGGAGAAGGGCATGGAATGACCGATGAAACGGTGAAATACTTTTGTGATTTCCGATTCTGCCGAGGAATCGACAAGCAACTGCGCTACCTGATTCGTAAAGTCGTACCCCGTAGTGCCGTGTACGTGCCACTCCTTGCGCAGTTTCTCGGGGCCGGTGAGGATTTTTTCAGCCAGCATGTAAATCGCGCGGCCGTCCTTTGGCAAAGCCGTTCCCAATGCTTTGGCGCAGCGCTGTTGAAGTTTTTCAAAATATTCGCGCGGCAGATAAAGACCGTCAGGATGGTCAATTCGTAGACCCGTAACCGCGCCTGTCTTTACGAACTCGAGAACCAGCCGGTGAATGGTTTCAAAGACCTCCGGCAGCTCGACTCGAATCGCCGCGAGTTCATTCACGTCGAAAAAGCGCCGGTAATTAATTTCCTCCGCCGCAACCCTCCAGAAAGCGAGCCGGTAAGACTGCGCATTGAGTAACTCGTCCAGCGCATCGAAACTGCGCGGGTCACCAGGTTCGCCGTTTATCTGTGCGAGTGCTTTCGCAATCGCCTGTTGAACCTGCGGTGCCTCGGTGCAACGACGCTCGAGGCGGCGCTTGATGATTTCTTTTTCGCGTGCGCGCTCGGCGATGCGTTTTGGATCGGTCTCAGTGCGTTTCGGCAGATATTCCAGGGCGGTGAGGATGCTTTGCAGTTCCGCGTAAAAGTCCTCATCCTTGTATTCGGCCAGGTTGCGGAGCGCAATTTCCAGAACGTAACGATACGTTCCGGGGGCAATTGGCAGTCTTCGTTCCCCGCAGAGCAGATAAAAGGTTCCATCGTCGAAACGCACCTGCAATTCGCCGCGCTCGAGGACCCGCCCGTATTGGTCGCTCAAAATCGGCAGGAGAACCTTGTCTCGAAGATCAGACTTCAGCGGTTGCCAGTCGATATCGAAATAGGGCGCGAACCGCGAGCTGGGCCCATTTTCAAGCACATCCATCCACCATTCGTTGAGTGATTCAGAGACACCGACGTGATTCGGCACGAAGTCGAGTACCTGGCCCATGGAATGCGCATGCAATTCCGCGATCCAGGCGTCGTAATCGGCGCGTGAACCGACCACTGAATTGAGCTTGCCATGGTCGGTGATGTCGTAGCCATGCAAGCTGTCAGGACTCGCCTGGAAATAGGGCGACGCGTACACGTCACTAATACCGAGTGCTTTAAGATACGGAACAATCTCGCGGGCCTGCGAAAAAGTGAACCACCGATTGAATTGTAATCGATAGGTGCAGCTTGGAGTCCTTATCATGTCGAGGCGATTCTGAACATCTCTCCATCTTCTCCTTCGATCACCTGGTCAAACAGAGATTGAGAGTCCCGTTGCGCGCGAACGGACAAACCCGACTACATCTTCTCGGGAACTTCAATGCCTAACAAATAGAGTCCCCGGCAAAGGATTTTTGCGGTGAGATCGCATAAGGCAAGCCGCGAGCTGCGTGCCGGTTCCTCTGACTTCAATACCGGGCAGGCTTCGTAAAATGCATGGAAGCTGTTCGCGACTTCAAAGAGGTAATTTGCCAGAATGTTCGGGCGGAAGTCGTTTAACACCTGTGGAACGATCTCCGCGAACTGACAGAGGCGTTTTGCAAGATTGGTTTCTTCGGCACCGCCGAGCACCAAAGTCTCTATCTGCGGCGCCGACTCATCGCCTTTGCGGAAAATCGAGCGAATTCGCACGTATGCATTCTGTAAATAGGGCGCGGTATTTCCCTGCAGCGACAACATTTTGTCCCACGAAAAAACGTAATCGGTCATCCGGTATTGTGATAGATCGGCGTATTTGACTGCACCGATCCCGATTTTCTGTGCGACATCGGCCTTTTCGGCCTCGCTTAGATCGGGATTTTTTTCATCAATAATCTTGCGCGCGCGCCTGCATGCCTCTTCGAGAAGCTCGCGCAACGGCACGTTCTCGCCGGAACGCGTCTTCATGAGCTTGCGATCTTCTCCCAGAATGCTGCCAAATGTCACGTGGCGCAGATCGGCTTGATAACCCTGTCGTCGCGCGATTTCGAAGATTTGTTTAAAGTGCAGTATTTGTGGAGCGCCAACCACGTACCAAACGCTGTCCGCCTTTAAATCGTCGAGACGATAATCAACTGTGGCGATGTCGGTCGTAGCGTAATTGAATCCGCCGTCACGTTTCCGAATGATGCAAGGCTTATCGGCGAGCTCCGGGATCTCAGGGAAAAAAACGACGACGGCGCCTTCGCTCATTTCGGCGATGCCCGATTTTATGAGCCGCTCTACAACTCCCGGGAGCCGCTCGTTGTAGAAACTTTCGCCGCGTTGGATGTCGTAATGAACACCGAGAATTCGGTACACCTGCTCGAAATCCTTCATGGAGTAGGCCACGCATTGCTTCCAGATATCGATGTTTTCCTTGTCGCCGGCCTGCAGCTTTACCAGTTCCTGGCGGCACGCTTCTCGAACCGCAGGGTCGCTGGTCGCCAGGGCGTTCGTGTCCTTGTAAATGCGGACGATTTCTTCCAATGGCTGCCGCTGTAGTGCCTGCCGATCCAGGAGATTTTTCCACCCGTAAATAACCATCCCAAACTGTGTGCCCCAATCACCGATATGATTATCGCGGATAACGTCGTGCCCCAGAAATTTAGCGATACGCGCCAGTGCATCACCCAGAACAGTGCTGCGGATGTGACCGACATGCATCGGTTTAGCGACGTTTGGCGATCCGAAATCAATGACAATGCGGCGCGGCGATTCTGTCGTGGCGACGCCGAGCCTTTCATCGCGCAAAATGGCGGCGGCTTGCTCGGCGACCGCCGTTTTTCGTAGAGTGAAATTGATGAAACCCGGCCCCGCAATTGTGGGCGGCTCGCAAAAGTCGTCAGTCTTGAGCTGAGCGACAATTTTCTGCGCGAGTTCCCTGGGGTTTTTGCCCTGCTGCTTCCCAAGCACCAGAGCGACGTTTGTCTGGTAATCGCCGAAGCGTCGATCGGTCGCAGGGGTCACTTCACCTGCGTCCGGCAGCGCGGCGGCAGCCAGCGCATCGGCAAGCTTCCTTGAAAGGAGTGATTGAAAAGTTTCCATGTTAGCGAGTTCGATCTGTAGCCGCTCCTGGCGAGGCGTGCTGAGGCTTTCGCTCCGAGCGCCGCCTGGCCCAGAGATGAATCGCTACAGATTACGAACGATCGCGGAAGATAGACAAAATTTCCTCGGCGGATTTTGCGCTGCCCAGGCTCTCGCGGACGGAACGATCATTCAAAAACTTTGCGATTGAGGCCAGGGTTCGCAGATGCGTCTGAAATTGATTTTTCGGCACAATGAAAAGGACCACGAACTTGACCGGCGCGTTGTCGAGCGCATCGAATTCGATGCCTGTGGTCGACCTTCCAAAAGCAGCCACTACTTCTTCAAGACGGTCGGATGAGCAATGCGGAATGGCGATTCCGAATCCGATCCCAGTGCTCATTGTTTCCTCGCGCTGTTTCAAGGAAGCCAGAATGGGATCGCGATCTTCCGGCTTAATTTTGCCGAGCTTAACGAGCAGATCGATCAAGTCAACGATAGCGGCCCATCGCTCCGTTGCTTTCATCTCAGGGATGATCTGATCGACAGAAAGTAAATTGGCCAACGACATGCAAATTCCCAGACGGGAGGGCAAGCTTAGCGGCAGCGCCTACATTGACAAGCGAGATTTGCCACACTGCTCATGAAATGGAACGAACGCAGCGATTTTTTTACTCGCGAATCTTATAATTCAATCGTCGCGACATTAACCAGCGCACACCGAACATGTCGATCGTTGCGCGTAACGCGCGGTTGCCGAGACCGTACTTGCTCTGGCCGAACCTGCGCGGGCGATGATTCACCGGAATCTCGACGAGACGGTACCCAGCCGCTTTGACAAGCGCAGGGATGAAGCGGTGCATTCCTTTAAAGGGGACCAGCGTGCTCACACATTCGCGGCGCATGGCTTTAAGAGTGCAACCGGTGTCGCGCACGCCATCCTTTGTGTAGCGACTGCGCACGCTGTTCGCAATTCGGCTGGTGAGGCGCTTCACAACTGTATCTCGTCGCTTTACACGATAGCCGCAGACCAGATCGGCGCCGTTTGAGATTTCGCGGAGAAGCTTGGGGATGTCGGCCGGATCGTTCTGTAAATCACCATCAATGACCACCACCGTTGCTCCTCGGGCGGCAGTAAGCCCGGCATGAATGGCGGCGCTTTGCCCGGCATTCTTAGCGAAACGAATTAAACGGACATTCCCCGCTGCCTCGATTCGATCAGCCGTGCCATCAACCGAGCCGTCATCTACGAAAACAATCTCGTAATCGAGCCCGCTGAGAGCGACGCGCAATTCTTCCTGCAAAATCGGCAGGTTCTCTTCTTCGTTGTAAAGAGGCACGACGACCGACAATTCCGGCGAGCTAGTCACTCTGTTCATAGAGGAAGCGTGCGGTAGCTTCGACAGAGAAAGACCTGCCAGGTTCGAATTGGCTTGCCGTAGCGCGACACTTCAATCGTTCCAACCAACTCCGTTGATTGAAAAGCGGCTTTGATGTTGTGGGGCACGCGTTGCTTTTTGCCGTCTCGAATAAAAAGCGCGTCGCGGCCCACGAATAAATTGATCCCGTTTTCTTCGGTGTACACTTCGCCCTCTGGCCGCGGCTCGTTCGGCTTCAACGCCACGAACTCATCGTAACGCGGCCAGAATGAGAATTGATTTACCATATCCTGTGATTCGGGAATGTACGCAGGCGGATGGCGTGGACCCTCGACTCGCTTGTCGCGGAGGTAGAACGAAATCTCAGACGCGCGGTCCCGGGCATCCGCGATGAGGAAAAGTTTCTCGCCTAATCTCGTTTCGAGATTGTTGCGCATTGTTTCGAGCGCACCTGTAGCGCTTTTCCAGCCACGCATGCGATCGCTCGGATCGCTTCGGGGGAACTGATAACCAAACACGCGAAGCAAGTCCGTATTGAGTGCCATCATACTCGTTATCAACCCGACGAATATCGCAATAGCGGCGCCCAGTCGCAGAACTGCGCTGCCCTCGAGGCGCTCTCGCCAATAATAAACAGCCAGCAGCCCAAAACTGAGAAAAGCCAGCGCATCCCAATTGGGTGCCGCGGCTTTGTTCAACGAAAGAAACAAATAGAAAAGAAAGACCGGTAAGCCAAACCACACCAGAAAGAGCACCTTGAATTGCTGATTCACTCGCCGCCAACTTCCGAGGACACCCCATGCTAAACCGAGGAACAGGAATGGCGAATATGCCAGGAAATGTTCGCCGATAAATGAGAGGACTTCGACGGGGTGCAAACCAAATCCGTGTTCAACGCCGCCGCGCGAACGTAAATGCGCAAGCGTGACCCACGCGTGTTGCATGTTCCAGACGATTGGGGGGATCGTGCACAGAATAAAGATGGCCAATAAGAGATAAAGTCCGGGACGCTTGAATTCCTGTCGCAATCGAGGCGCCAATGCCAACACCAACACAATGGAAACCAGTTCCAGTGCGTTCGTGTATTTGGCAAGAAAACCGAGACCGATGAGGAGTCCGGTCAGTGGCCACCACCAGGAAAACCGTGGACTTTTTTCCAACGCCAGCCAGAAAGTGAACATTGCCGCCAGCCAGAAAAAGATGGACAACGCATCGATTGTCATCAGAAAAGCCCCAATGTTAAAAATCGGTGTCACATTCAAGGCGATAACAATCCACAAGCCCGCGGTGGCGTTAAATAAGCGGCGCGCGAAATAGAACAGGAGCAGGCTGGTTCCGGCCGCTAACAGCGGACTGAAAAAGCGAACTCCGAATTCGTTTGCACCAAAAAGGGCGCTACTGGCGCGAATTGCAAATGCAACGCCTGGCCCTTTGCTGAAATAGGCGGGAGCCAATCGTTCCGACCACATCCAGTAGTATGCCTCATCAAACTCCAGATCGGTCGTTGCCAGCATTGACAATCGGATGGCTGTCAGAGCCAGCACGAAGATCCACACAGCGCGCGTTGCGTTCATTCCGCGTATGACATGGGGTCCGCCGACGTCACCTTGCCATTTGGCTTCGTCAGCAGACCTGGATGACGCACAAAAATCTGCGGCGCCAATCTTGGGCCGGCGCTTTTCCATATCCACTCAAACAAGCCGAGCAGGACCAGGCTCTCACCGGCTGCGAGAAACAACGTAGCGCCTACATCGCTGGGCCAATGTGAACCGAGGTATACGCGCGAATAGCCAACGGCGAGAGCGACGAACCAGTAAAGCCATCCGAGTCGTCGATAAAAGAACGTGCAAAAAACTGCGATCACGGTGTTGGTGGTGACGTGCCCGGAAGGAAAGGAAGGCCCGGAGCGGTGGCGATCCGAAGAATCGGAAAAGCGAATCGTGGGCTTCCTGAACAGGGTCAACAATGCCGGACGCGTTCGTTGGAGTTTAACCATTCTGACAGTCTGCACATGTTTGGGGCGATGCCGATCCACCGCTGATTTCAGCCAGCCTGTAATTTGGGTGGTGATCAGGAGACTGACGACCAGACAAATCACGAACGCTCGTGCTCGGAATCCTCCGAACAGGAGCGCGCTCACTCCAATCGCCACGAAGACTGGCTCCCAAATCGAGCTGTCGCTCAGAGCTGCCATGAACAAGTCAAGAGCAGGACCCGTCCATTGTTGATTAATAAAATGAAAGATGGACTGATCCATGCGATGAAACTGAAACAGTCACTAGCTTTAATCGCTAGCTGTTAATAAACAAATGCTGCTGAATGACCAAGCACCGAGGATGAATGTTCAAGGAATGACGATGCTCGAAGTCCAAGTGACGAAACGAAGTGTCTCGTCGATCGGACGTGGGATCCTCTTTCGTCATTCATCAGCCGCCATTGGTCATTTCGCCCTGATCTCGTTTTTAGCCTTGAGCCTGCAGGTACAGGGCGAGCCCGTGCCGTCAGCGAAAGAGATTCTTGCCTCAGTGCGCATGATGGAATCGCAGCAGCAAATTGATCTTCAGGGCCAACTTCGCCAGGACGATAAGGTGGTTCCATTTCACCTGGTCCAAAACGGACCGCTGATTCGTTATACGTTTGCGAATCCCGATGAAGTTTTGCAATTGCGCCTGGGGGACAAGAGCTCCCGGCTCGATCTGGTGACAGGCGAGGGGACGAAGCAATTCGAGGCCTCGAAGCTCAAACAGAGAATTCGCGGGACTGGTGTGACTTACGGAGATCTGGCGTTCAAGTTTCTTTACTGGCCGACCGCACGCGTTCTGGGCGAGGAAAACGTTCGAACACGCAATTGTTGGAAGCTGCAACTCCGCGCCCCTTCGCGCGAATCGCAATATTCTAATGTGCTGTTATGGATCGATAAGGTTAGCGGCGCACTGATGCGAATGGAGGGGTACGATTGGAACGCTCAATTGGCCAAACGGTTCGAGGTTGTTTCTGCGCAGAAGATTGAAGGCCGCTGGTTCTTGAAACAAATGCGTATCGAGGATTTGCAACCGGGAACTAATCGCGTGGAGTCGCGGACTTATCTGGAAATAAAAAAGTAGAAGCGCTGCTGCGCCTCTAATGCGAGAGAGCTGGCCTCCGCGCTGCCTTGGACTACTGCAAAAAAAAACGGGAGAGCCGCGTCGAAAACGCGTGCTCTCCCGATAAGATCTACCTTTGGTTAACGGGCGCGGTGCTCGCCTGATTTGGCGCCGCTCACCACCAGCCTGCGTCCGAGGAATTCCTTGTCATGCAGTTCCTCCACCGCACGCTTCGCTTCCTCGACAGTCTGCATCTGCACGAATGCAAAACCCTTTGAGCGTTGATTATGGCGGTAGCTTACAACCTCCGCATTTTGCACATGCCCGACGCCGTTGAACAATTCGAAGAGATCACTCTCCGTTGCGTCAAAAGACAAGTTACCGACGTATAGACGCGCCGAAGTAACTTCGATTCGCTCCGGCTTGCGCGCTGGTCGTGAAGACTGCGCGCCATTTCGCGCTGCTGTTTCGGTCTTCGTCGCGCCGTTTCCGAAAAATGCAGCAATCCGCTGCCAGAATGTCTTCTTTTGCTCCTTCGCTTCTTCCCGTTGACGACGCGCAGGCCCGTTGCCGCGGCGTCGGGAGCCACCGCGCGAACGATGCGAGCGTCTCCCAGTTGAATAAGAGTTCATATTGGTCCTTGGTTTTAGTCCGATTATTATATGGGCGGAGCGTCCCGAAAGCATTCAGGACACCGTCCGCAGCGCGCCAGTCATCAAGAGCCCATTCAAACCAGGCACTCTGCGACGCCGTTGGAAACTCCGCCACGTGGGGTCGGGGTTGGGCGTGTTTTAAACGGTGAGCTCGCGCACTCAACCAACGACGCAGCCAGGGCGCAAAACTCCGCACCGTGGTATGGGAAAATCTGAATCGTCGTAGAAAACGGAGGCTCGGAAAACCGCACAAGAATCCCGACATCTCAACGGACTATGCCTTGTGTCGGGGGCGATTGCAAGCGGAACCATTGGCAACCCAAGCATCGATGAGGGCTCCGATTGAAGCTTTCCTCACCTCCAACCGTTCATTTGGACTTGGTCATCGCGTCACGTATGGAATAAAGCCGCGACTTCGCATATTCTCGCGGGCGTTCACCGCGAATGGGGCGCACGAATGATCGCAGCTCCCGACTGCGCAACCTGGGCTCATAGCCAAATTCCGGCATAAGATGACGGCAGTGCCATTCTACCCATCCGATTTCATCTTCAGACAATTCGCGCTGCCACCGTGTTGCCGGTTCTGGACTGATCCGTGAAAAGTTAACGCGCGCGGCGGAGTTCCCGCTCCAAAAACGGCCTACCTTGGTCGGTGTCAGGACTGTGTCAGGATCAAATTTAATGTCCAGGTAAGCGCACACTTTTTCCATCGTTTCGTCCGGTTCGCACACCAACCGTTCATACTGCACGATAAAGCCCGGAATTTCACCAGCGCGAACACGCCTTGCCACCGCGGCGGCGACCAGCCAGTGGGCGATTACATAATAGGTGGAGAACCTTCCTGTTTGTCTTGTTTTCTCCAATGCGATTTGGGCAGCAAGAATCGCACGCGGATCGCGCATCGTTACGAGAACTTTCGCGTGCGGAAAACGTCGCAGAATTTCTGAAGTGTGATTGCGATTCGCTGGAGTTTTTTCAACCCACCGGCCGATTGAATCGAGCGGCCGGCCAAGTGTTGCCGCGTACGCTTTGACCATCAACACAAGCAGGTCTTCCTGTGAGTTGGCGGGATCGAATGCCGCCTGCTCGAATGTTTCCAAAAACTTCTCGCGGGGAAACGTCGCATAGCTGCGTTTCCCCCATTTGCATGGCCCGCCAAAGAGTACGTTGGAGAGGGATTGCCTGGTGAGATAATCGAACTGGGCCCGCCGGCCCCGCGGCGCATACTTCGTAAGAACAGTGGGGAAATACGCGGTTTCTTCCGGCAGGACGAGTAGTTGCGGGTGATTATCGAGGAGCGCTACGAGCAGCGTGGTGCCGGACTTGGCTTGACCTGCGATAAAACAGGCGCGTTCATTGAAAGAAAGCGTAGAAGTCACACCCGAAGGTTACAACATCTGGCAGTGAAATGATAATGTTCGGTGTCTAAGCCGATACACCGCACGCACTCGGTAACGGCACACCATTTCTTGATCCGCGTCCGTTGACCGGGGCCACTTTAAAGTTTTGCTCGACTCTCTTTTTGCGAGCGCAGGAACCATTCTATGAACTTTGGCAGGCCCTCGCTTAACTGAGCGGTTGGATCGTAACCGAGCAGCTTTCTTGCTTTGGAAATATCCGCGCAAGTCAGGGGCATGTCGCCCGGTTGCTCCGGCATTTGATGGATCGTGGCTTTTTTGCCGAGAGCCTTCTCGATGGCCACAATGAGATCTTTGAGCTGAATCGTATCGCTTTCGCCTAAATTGAAAATATCGAACGGCGGTCCTTCGTAGTGGAGTGCCGCCATGGTTCCCTGAATGACATCATCTATGTACGTGTAATCGCGGCGTGTAGTGCCGTCGCCGAACTGTTCGATTGGCTGGCCCGAATAAATGCGCCGCGTGAATTGGTGAATCGCGAGATCAGGCCGCTGCCGCGGACCGTACACGGTAAAATAACGCAGAGCTACTATGCGCAGCTGGTAAAGATGCGAGTAAGTGGAACAAAGAAATTCACTCGCTATTTTCGTCGCCGCGTACGGACTGAGCGTCTGTGTCAGATGTTGTTCTTCGGAAAACGGTACGACCGTGGAAGCGCCATAAACTGACGAGCTGGAGGCAAAAATGAATCGTTCAACGCCAGTGAGGCGTGCGGCCTCGAGCAGATGCAACGTGCCAAGCACGTTGGTGTCGTAATAGAGCTGTGGATAGTGAATCGATGGCCGAACGCCCGCTCGAGCAGCCAAATGCGCGATCACCTCAAATCTTTCGCGCTGAAAGAGATTTCGCACTGACGCTTCATCTCGAAGATCCAAATCGTGAACGGCCACGTCCTTGGCGAAAGCAGCGATATTAGCGTGTTTAATCCCCGGATCGTAAAAATCGTTGAAGTCGTCGAGAATCGACACGGCGTGTCCGTCGCCAACCAACCGTTCAACGAGATGGGAGCCGATGAAACCTGCTCCGCCAGTTACCAGAATTCGCATCCTGCGAGCGTAGATTTGTAACAGATCATTGCCAAACACCAATTGGCTGGAGTTGCGATCAAACCAAGTTGACCGTAGCCGACGCCGTTGGCCTCGGTGGTGTGTTTATGTACACAATCTTTCGAGCCGGTAGTTTGCAATCTCGAGCTACGATCAGCTGCACTTCTGCGGCTAGAAATTGCGCCAATGCAACAGCAGATAAGTCCAGTTCAGTGCAAGCGCCAGAACGATTGATGCGCGTACGAACGTTTTAGCACCCGGGTTGGAAAAAGAGATTCGCAACCTGGGCGCGCGCGTGACCAGCACAAACAACGCATAGAAATCAAATAACAGCACGCTGCTCAGGCCCATGAACACAAGAGGGTTCCATTTAAATGCGGTAGCAAAATGGGCGTGAAAAAATTGGATGCCGCATCGCGTCATGCCGCATGTGACGCAGGGCAAACTGGTAAGGTCATGAAACACGCAGCGTGGCCATGGCAGACCCATTGTTAGCCAGATGCCTGCGAGGACTAACGACCCAATCGACACACCTAGCCAGATCAACTCATGATCGATTTCGCCTGGGAAAAGATGCCGGACCCGAAGCTGCATTCAATCCGATGTTAATGATGTGACGCGCTCCAGGCGCCCAATCCACCGAGCATTAAGGCAACGAGGAATATGCCGCCGCAGCAAACAATCAGCGGCAGGAAAACCGCTATCACCGCGCGGCCTGTATCGGTATCATGGGCCCGGGCCAACCCGATGCAGTTGCAAACGAGCCCCCAGACCGCCGAGATCAATCCGCCACAGACTGGGATCATCTGCAAAGGACCGACGGAGCCTTGAGAAAACGCAACAACGCGGAACGTGGTTTCAAATGAGTGATTGGCCCCGCCGACGATCATCAAACAGACATGCACGATGGCGCTACCAATGAATAGTCCGATGACAACAAACAATGGTATCAGAATGACAAATGCGACCGACCCCATTCCCATGCCGACCATCGACCCAAATGGATCGTGACGGTCCGCGAAGAAGCCGGCAGACTGCAGTCCCATCGAAAACAGGAACGACACAATGCCTCCGAGACAGCCGCCGATCAGCGCATAAATGAGCGGCTCACCCAAACCGCCTTCGCGTTTCATGATCGAGAATGCCTCGCCTGGTTTTGTCAGCACCATCACCAGTGTTTCGACGAACGCGTTGAAAATGCCGCGCTGCTGCCGGTGTTCCCAGGGTAGTCCAGTGCGTGAAACCGCGCTTTCGGCGCTCGCACCTACACTGATCTGCGCAGGGGGCACATCGGACGGCGCTGCTCCCAGTTCCGTGAACTGCGAGAGTGGCTGCCAATTCGCCATTCCTTCGCGCCACCCGATGTCAGTGGCAGCGAACCGGCCTGTGCGCAGGCCTTCGCGAACTTCTTCCTCGGAAAACACACCCAAACTCGTTGCGCCCCGATTAACATGAATCATCGCCATAATACGCTCGTTCTAATGAAACGCGTATGGGAGCACAAGGCTAAATGGCCCTTGGGATAGTTGAACTGTGACGCGTCGCAGCTGTAGGCGCCTCGCTGTGTCGAGGCGTTTTCGCCTGAACCGGTAGCGAGCACGGCGACATAGCGCCATGGCTACAGCGCCTTGAACGCTTCAGGGATTGTTGTCCAGCGCTCGCCAGAAATACCACGCAGCCACAGAGCGATACGGACGCCATTGTTCACCGAACTTCATGAGCTGCTTGGGAGTCGGCAGGTTTCGCTTTCCGAAAGTTTTTGCGAATCCTTTCCGCACTCCGTAATCGTCGACAGGCCAGACATCGGGCCGGCCCAAATCGAAAAGAAGCAGCATCTCAACCGTCCACCTGCCAATTCCGCGGACGGTGGTGAGTCGTTCAATAATCTCATCGTCAGTCATTCGAAGAAGCGCGCGTCCCGCTGGGACGGTGCCGTCGATCGTTTTTGCTGCCAGATCTTTTAACGCGGCAGTTTTTGCGCGGGAAAGACCTGCGGCTCGAAGCGTTTCATCCGGTGTTGCGAGAAGTCGCTCCGGATCCAGCCATTTTCGCTTTGGAAAAAGAGCGCGAACTCTCCCAAAAATAGTGGCGGCCGCTTTTCCGCTCAGTTGCTGGTAAGCGATTGACTCTGCCAGGGCATCGAATGGCCGAACGGAAACAGCCGGCGTGATGTTGTAGCGGCGGGAGCGCGCGATCAATTCCGCCATCCGAGGGTGACTCGTTCTGAGGAGCCGATGCGCATGGTCGTGGTTCATTTTCTTTCGTCTCAACGAGAGTAAACAATTTCACCGCCGATCACTGTCATGTCATTTCGCGTTCCGAGAATTTCGGCCTCGGGAATTTTCATGATGTCTCGCGATAGAACTGTAAAATCCGCCAGTTTGCCGACCTTCATTGAGCCTTTCTCCTTTTCTTCGAATGCGGCGTAGGCGGGCCAGATTGTAAACATTTTCAAGGCTTCTTCACGCGACACCGCTTGCTCGGGATGCCACCCTTCGCCGGACTCGCCTTTAATGCTTTTGCGCGCTACGGCCGCGTAGAATTCAATCATGGGCTCGCCCCTTTCGACTGGAGCATCGGAACCTCCCGCAATAATGGAGCCGTTTTGGAGAAAACTTTTCCATGCGTATGCGCCAGCGAGTCGGGCCATTCCAAGCCGAGCCGGAGCGAAGAAAAGGTCACTGATAGCATGTGATGGCTGCATGGACGGAATCACCTGGAGTTTTGCGAATCGCGGAATGTCATCCGCATCGACAATCTGAGCGTGCTCGACTCGCCAGCGTGGCTGGCGAATTTTTCTTTGGTCGGGCGGAACGGCTTTAAACGCTTGTTCGTACAGATCGAGAATCAACCGATTGGCCCGGTCGCCAAGTGCGTGCGTTTCCACCTGGATGCCGCGGCGCAACGCTTCTTCAAACATTGGCCGAAGATCTGCAGGTCTTTCCCTGAGCAGACCGGACGTTTCTGGCGCGTCGTTATAGGGCTTCAGCAAAGCCGCGCCGCGAGAGCCGAGCGCGCCATCCAGCACCACTTTGATGGTACGCTGAGTGAAATGATGATCGAAGGCGTTAATGATTGGGCCGTCACGCAGAAAAGTTTGCGCATCCTTTCCAGGTCCGTACACGGCGTTAACCAATCGAATTTTAATTTTGCCATCTTCGAATGCCTTCTGGATCAAATCGATGTCGTCCTTGTGGCTGCCGGCGTTTTGAATTTCGCACCAGCCGAGTTTGATCTCCCGCTCGATTCCGCGTCGTAGCGCCTGCTTTCGATCCGCTTGACTCGGTTTTGGGATTTTTTTTTCTACAAGCTCCTGGGCCTTATCGAGCAATACTCCGTCAGGCTCGCTGTTTTTCTTTAAGATCTCGCCGCCGAACGGGTCCGGCGTGTTTCTGTCGATTCCGGCAATTTTGAGCGCGGCAGAATTAGCAACCGAGGCGTGGCCATCCGCGCGTCCGAGAAATACGGGATTGTTTGGAGCAACTTTGTCGAGATCCTGCCGCGTTGGAAATTGCGGCGGCTTCCAAAACGTCTCGATCCAGCCCCGTCCAGTAATCCACTGGCCGGGTGCGGTCTTTGCCACGCGTTCTTTTACTGTGGTGAGAAAATCTTCCAGCGAATTAATTCCTTCCAGATCCAATTGCATTTCTCGCTCGCCGATCCCGAAGATGTGGCAGTGGGAATCAGTAAAGCCGGGCAGAACCGTGTCCCCGTGAAGATCAACCATCTTCGTGGCGTGAAATTTTTTTGCATCCGCGTTTGAGCCTACGAAAACAATTTTGTGGTCTTTTGCCGCCACGGCTTCCGCGGTCGGTTGCTTCTCCGTGCCGGTGTAAATATTCCCGTTGGTTAAAAGAAGATCGACTCGCTTCGCGCCCGAGTCCGATTCCGTGAATTCTTCGGCCTCCACGATTCCGACAAGAAAACAGCCAGTCAGAAGGAAAATCAGTCCTGGTTTTCGCGTCGAACGCAAAAGGCCTCTTGCCGCGATCACGCTGAGAATCTCGCGAGTATAATCAAATATCCTGCTTACAGGCTTGACGTATTGCCGAAGTTTTGTCGTCATCAGTTTTGCCAATCGTTCGGTTTTCTGTATCGGAAAAGCGAAACGTTTGTCGGCATGAAAATGAATGATGAATTTTATTTTGCTACCGCCAAACAGATTTATAGAATCATGGCTTCCCCTCAGGCGAAAAACCCTTAACCCTTTTTTTTGGACCGTCTGAACGCAGCGAATTTGGATTTCAAGATTGATTTGTTGTGGCGGCTGGTGATGTCCGGCGGAGCCGCATTTGCGTGATATCCCATGGCCAACTTCTTTCCACGCTGGTCAAACTGGATACCGCTAAAACTGGCGATCTGCGCCATCATTGCGGTTTGCGGGTTGACCGCTGCAACATGGTATTACGGCACGCCGAAGTACACCAAAGTCGGCTACGAACCAATCCAGCCGGTGCCGTTTCCGCACGATATTCACGTCTCCCAACTGGGAATGGATTGCCGGTATTGCCATAGTTTTGTCGAGATGGCGGCCCATTCCAATGTGCCCAACACCCAAACCTGCATGAATTGCCACACGCAGGTGCAAAAAGACAATCCGAAGCTGGAGCCGGTGCGTGCGAGCTGGAAAACGGGTAACCCGGTTGAGTGGGTGTGGATCTATCGAACCGTGGATTACGTGTATTACAATCACGCGGCGCACGTGAACCGGGGCATCAGTTGTTTTAGTTGCCACGGCTCTGTCAACCACATGTCAACGGTGTATCTGGCGCAGCCGCACAGTATGGCCTGGTGTCTGGAATGCCATCGGCATCCTGAGAAGTTTCTGCGGCCCGAGGATGAAGTTTTCAATCTCGATTGGAAACCGGATGACGTGAAGCCGGCCGAATTCGTGGCGAAGTACGGACAACCGCGCGATTCCCGGGAAGATTTTTCGAAGAAAAAGAAACTTACGCAGGTAGAGATTGGCCAGACGTTAAAAGAGCACTGGAACATCAAGCCGCCGACTAACTGCCAGGGGTGTCACCGATGAAGCGCGTATTTCAACATCCACCGGAGCCCTCAACGGGCAAGCATTACTGGCGTACCTTGGGCGAATACAGCCGGTCGGCCGAATTCCAGCAGTGGCTCGAACGCGAATTTCCTCCGGGCGCGGCGGAACTCAATGGCGATGAATGGTCGCGCCGCGATTTCATGAAATTGATGGGCGCTTCCATGGCGCTGGCCGGCGTAGGCCTAACAAGTTGCCACAGACCAGAGCTGCATCTCGTCCCATTCACCAAGAACGTTGAATGGACGATTCCGGGAAAATTCCTTTACTACGCCACGGCCATGCCGCGCCGCAGCGGAGCGATTCCGCTCGTGGCCACCACTGTGGACGGGCGTCCCATCAAGTTGGAAGGCAATCCGCTGCACCCGGCCAGTGGCGGCGCCACGGACACCTTCGTTCAAGCCTCGATTCTCGATCTCTACGATCCTTCGCGCTCTCAACGTTTTGTTCACAAGGGTAAAACCATCGATCGCGCGGAGTTTGACACGTATATAGGAAAACTTCGCGAGACGCTGCAAGGTCAACAAGGTGAAGGACTGGCCTTTCTTATTGATGAAACGTATTCGCCGACACGTGAACGGCTTCGCGCGGAGTTGGAAAAAATGTTTCCAGCGATGCGCTGGTGCGTTTACGAGCCGCTGCCGACGGCCGGTCAAACTGTCGCTACACAGAGTGCTTTTGGCAGTGGCTCGCGACTAATCCCGAAATTTGATCGCGCAGACGTCGTCATCGCGCTGGATAGCGATTTTCTGGACTGTGGCCAGGGCGATCTCGAATCGGTTCGCGGCTTCACTTCACGTCGGCGGGTAAAATCTTCTGCGGACAACATGAACCGGCTGTACGTCGTCGAAAATCGGTTCACACTGACCGGCGCCATGGCGGACCACCGGCTCCGATGTCCGGCCAGTCAAATTCCTGCGTTCGCGCTTGCTCTCGCGCAAAAAGTCTTGGGTGCGACAAATGACGCTGCCCTCGGGACCGTCATTGGCGCCATGCAAAATGCCGGCGCCGCATTCGATCAGCAATGGATCACTGAAGCGGCGAATGATCTTCTGGCCAAGCCTGGCGCCAGCCTGGTATTGGTCGGTGCATCTCAGCCGGTCGCGGTGCAGATGCTCGGTTACGCAATCAACGCCGCACTAAAGAATATTGGCCAAACGCTTGTGGTGCGACAGCTGCCGCACAACCCGCGGACGATGGATATCTCGCAATTGGCATCGGACATAAACGACGGGCGCGTTAAGCATCTCTTCATTTTCGGCGGGGACCCGGTTTATAACGCGCAGCGCGGCTTGGCGCAGGAGAAAGAAAACAATCTGCCACTCGATTGGGCTGATTTGCAAAAGAAGGTGCCTGAAGTTGTGCGACTTGGTTATCACGAGGACGCCACATCGGCGCTTAGTCACTGGCATATTCCGGCAGCGCACTATTTGGAATCCTGGGGAGACGCGCTCACGGCGGGCGGCGATTATCTGTCCATCCAGCCAATGATCCTGCCGATCTTCGGCGGAGTTTCGCAAATCGAATTGCTCAATGCGCTGCTGGGCCGGCCAAAACCAGAGGGGCCCGAGCTCGTTCAGGAAACGTTTCGGGCCACGAATCCGCCGGGTGACTTTCAAACCGCCTGGACGAATTTTCTGCATGATGGGTTCGCCGGGCATGTTCAGCCGCGCGACCAGCCCACAGCGTTTAATCCGAATGTGGGCGGCGCGCAGAATCAAGGTTTCTCCACGTGGCCCGCTGCTCCGACGCCAGACTCACCTGAGATTGTGTTGACTGCCAGTTATGAAATGGATGACGGCAGGTATGCGAACAATGGCTGGCTGCAGGAATTACCCGATCCCATCACAAAGCTAACCTGGGACAACGGCGCGCTGATCAGTCCGGCGTATGCGAAAAAGCTCGGAGTTCTCACGGGTGATTTGCTGCAAATTACGATCAACGAGAAGAACGCCGGCGGCCAATCGGTAAAGCGCGAGTTAGTCATTGCCGCGATCGTCTCTCCTGGTCACGCTGACAATTCTGTTTCCATCACGCTTGGATACGGTAGAAAAATGCCGCAGTTTGACGGGTTGCCCTACGCCGGCGGCGCGCTGAAAGAACGGCCGGGCATCACCGAGCAATCTGGTTTTAACGCTTATTTTCTGCGCACGGCCGCGAATCCGCATTTCGTGGCAGCTGGCACAAATGGCATCGACACAGTCCGCGTCACGAAAGTTGGGCGAACGTATCCATTTTCTTTCACGCAAGAACATTTCAATATCGAAGGTCGCGGGCTTGTGCGTGAAGCGACACTGGAGCGTTACCGGGCGGAGAATGACTTCGCCAAGAAAATTCCGGGGGAAGAAGAGCTAGTCGAGCGGCCGGTGAGTATTTATTCGCATCCACCTCTCGATGCGCCGCAGCAATGGGGAATGGCCATCGACTTGAATGTTTGCACGGGATGCAGTGCCTGTGTCATTGCCTGCCAGGCGGAGAACAACGTTCCTGTAGTTGGCAAGTTGCAGGTATCCCATGGCCGCATCATGCATTGGATGCGCATCGACCGTTATTACGCTACGAAGAAGGGATACAATCAGGATCGTAACGATCTGCCGGAGAATCCTGAAATTGTGCATCAGCCGATGGCATGCCAGCACTGTGAGAACGCGCCATGCGAAACGGTCTGTCCGGTCAACGCCACCGTTCACAGCGAGGATGGCCTCAACGTGATGGCTTACAATCGATGTGTCGGCACCAGGTACTGTTCAAATAACTGTCCGTTTAAGGTGCGGCGCTTCAATTTCTTCGACTATACCCAGCGGCCCGTCGGAAAGAGAAAAGTCGTGGGGGCCTTAAATATATACGAAGAGTATTTCGCGCCGCTTACCACCAAGGGCGCGCCCGACACCATCAAGATGCAGAAAAATCCGAACGTCACGGTACGGATGCGTGGCGTCATGGAGAAATGCACGTTCTGTGTGCAACGCATCGAGGAAGCGAAAATAGCGGCGCTGGCACGTGCTGGCGCTTCGCCTGACACGCTCATCCCGCGTGATTCGTTCACCACAGCGTGCGCTCAAGCCTGTCCGAACGACGCGATTGTTTTCGGCAACATCAAAGATCCTGAGAGTCGCGTTTCAAAAATGAAAGAACAGGATCGCAATTATCGGTTGCTCGACTATTTGAACATCCAGACGCGGAACAGTTATCTGGCGCGTCTGCGCAATCCAAACCCAAAGATGCCCGACGCGAAAGATATCGGGGTCGCCAGCGCGGTGGAGACGTTACCAGAGTGATGAATTCTCCATTCTTCGCTTTTGATTTTGTATTGGCGCGGGTGGTACGAACCGCTCGGAAGGATTCGTCGGTATTGTGATTATGGACGGAGCGGCACCACAACCAGCCATCCAGGAAGCAGCACGCCAGGTCAGACGTGTTCCGCTGGTTTTGAATCGGCGTAATTTCAACTGGCTGACCGAACGCATTTCCGGTGTTGTAGAGCAGCCTGCTCCGCGCTGGTGGTGGGTCTGTTTCGCTATTACAGCCAGCATCGCGAGTTTCGGACTGTTTTGTATTGGATATTTGATCTCCACGGGCGTCGGCACCTGGGGAAACCAGATTCCCGTTGGCTGGGCCTGGGACATCACGAATTTCGTGTTCTGGATCGGTATTGGACACGCCGGCACCTTGATCTCGGCGATCTTGTATTTGCTGCGCCAAAAATGGCGCACTTCGATCAATCGATCGGCTGAGGCCATGACTCTCTTCGCGGTGATGTGCGCCGCGATTTTCCCGGGCATTCACGTTGGCCGGTTTTGGATGGCCTGGTATCTGGCCCCGGTGCCTAACAACTGGGCAATTTGGCAAAACTTCCGGAGTCCACTGATGTGGGACGTGTTTGCGGTATCAACCTATTTTACCGTTTCTGTGTTGTTTTGGTACACCGGTCTGGTGCCGGACCTGGCGACTTTGCGTGATCGAGCGACGACGAAGCTTCGAAAATTCCTGTTCGGGATTTTCGCGCTGGGCTGGCGAGGTTCGAACCGGAACTGGCGTCATTACGAAATGGCCTATCTGCTTTTGGCCGGACTTTCAACGCCGCTGGTACTCTCCGTTCACAGCGTGGTATCGTTCGATTTCGCCACCTCGGTGCTGCCGACCTGGCATACCACTATCTTTCCCCCGTATTTTGTGGCCGGCGCGATCTTCGGCGGGTTTGCGATGGTATTGACTCTTTTGATTCCGGCGCGGGCGATTTTCAAATTATATGATGTGATAACGCCACAGCACATCGACAAAATGGCCAAGATCATTTTGTTGACCGGCTCGTTCGTTGGCTACGCATACGCGATGGAATTCTTTATCGCGTGGTACAGCGGCAATTCTTACGAGCGTTTTGCATTCTGGAACCGCATCTTCGGGCCTTACTGGTGGTATTGGTGGCTGGGGATGCTCTTCTGCAACGTGTTGTCGCCTCAACTTTTTTGGTTCCGCTGGTGCCGTCGCAACATCCTTGTCGTGTTTTTCGTATGTATGTGTGTGAACGCCGGCATGTGGTTCGAGCGCTTCATCATCATAGCGGGCGGTCTGATCCGTGATTTTCTGCCCTCGTCCTGGAGAGTTTTCCATCCGACATGGGTGGACATTTGGACCTACATCGGCACGATCGGCATATTCACTTCACTATTCCTTATTTTCATTCGTTTTCTGCCGATGATCGCGATGTCCGAAGTGAAGACTGCGACACCGGAAGCTGATCCACACCGTGAATTGCCTCCACATTCAGTATCACCCGGCGGAAAGGAGCGGCCCTGATGACGAAGACGCCCTACGGCCACAAAGTTTACGCCATGGCCGCGGAATACCCGAGCGCTGCTGCGCTCTTTGAAGCGGCAAAGCGCGTGCGCGCTGCTGGTTTTCGGCGCTGGGATGTTTATTCACCTTTTCCCATCCATGGAATGGACGAGGCCATGGGACTTGGAAAATCGTGGTTGAGCGGCTGGGTTTTGTTCGGCGGGATTTCCGGACTCCTCACCGCTGCGCTTGTGGAATTTGGGCCGTCGTCATTCCTTTACCCTCTCGATGTGCATGGGAAGCCTTGGAATTTTTGGACGGTTCCTGCCTTTTTCCCGATCATGTTTGAGCTGACGATCCTTTTCTCTGCGTTCGCCGCTTTTTTCGCGTGGCAGATCATGAACGGCCTTCCGCGCTGGTATCATCCAATGTTTAATTGGAACCGCTTCAGCCGCGTGACCAACGACGGGTTTTTCCTGGCTATCGAAGCGCGTGACCCGCGATTTACCGAAGACACGGTGCGCCAACTGCTGGAAGAGACTGGCGGGCAACATATCACGATCGTTCACGAGGATTAGATCTTATGCTGCGTGGATTTTTGGTGATTTTTATTTTGAGCGCGATCGCAGTGGTTGCGGTGCTAGGCTTTCGTGGTCAGAAAACCACTTTGCCGCCCTCGGAAGTTTTTCCTGACATGGTGCGGCAGCCCAAGGTTCGGGCACAAGCGCCCCTTGATCTTTTTGCAGATGGGCGCGGACCGCGTCTTCCAGTGCCGGGCACGGTGCCTCTTGGTTATGAGATGCCAAAGTTTGGCCAGGACAAAGAACCGGGCAAGGACGTGGGACCCTGGACGCATCCGCATCCCGATTTTGGTGTTGGGACCGATTACTACGATACCGGCAAAATGGGTGATCGGTGGGGCACGGGCATACCTCTTCCAGTCACACGCGAACTAATGAAGCGCGGAGAAGAGCGTTTCAATATTACCTGCGCGATGTGTCACGGTGCTACGGGGGCGGGGAACGGGATCACGAAACAGTACGGACTCGCGACTGTGGTTTCGCTTCTGGACGAAAGGATCCGCAAGATGTCTGACGGCGAAATTTTTAACACAATCACCAACGGCAAAAACACCATGATGCCCTACGGTCCGAACGTCATCGTGCCAGATCGCTGGGCGATCATTGCTTACCTGCGCGCTTTACAGCGGAGCCAAAACGCAACGATAGCCGATGTGCCTGAGGATCGGCGCGCCGAATTGGATCAACCAGCCTCACCAGCACCAGCAAAATGAGCGAACGTTCCGAAGTTTTACCGATGCCGGAGGGCGAATATTTCGATCGTAACCGGCTTACCGGACTATCTTTTATCGTTGGTATCGTGGCGGTCATTTCGCTGGCAATTTCTTGTGTCGGCGCGTTCGTGAACCCGCATCAGTTCAGCTATTCGTGGCTGTTCGCCTTCGCCTTTTTCTTCACCCTATGCGCCGGCTGCTTCTTCTGGACAATCGTGCATCATGCCACCGACGCCGATTGGAGCGTGGTGGTACGACGGCAGTTGGAAAATCTTGCCGCGCTGCTGGCCGTGCTGGCAGTTTTATTCATACCAATTCTACTTCTGCGTCACCATCTGTACTCGTGGATGAATATCCCGCGTGGTGTTGAAGCTGCGCTGGACTCCAAGCGGGCATATCTGAATTGGGGATTTTTCGTGGTACGCGCCGTAGTGTTTCTGGGGTTCTTTCTCGCCGCGGCACTCGCGTTGCGGAGGTTTTCGGTGCTGCAGGACAAAGACGGCAATCCGCGGTTTACGCTCGGCATGCGGAAACTGTCGTTTATCAGCCTGCCGATGTTCGCTCTTTGCCTGACGTTCGGTGCCTTTGATTGGCTGATGAGTCTCAACTATCGCTGGTTTTCGACGATGTTCGGCGTGTACATCTTCGCTGGCACGGCCGGCGCCTCGATGGCGCTGCTCGTTTTAGTCATCACGGCATTGCGTCAAGCCGGTTACCTCAAAGACGTAGTTACCGTGGAGCATTATCACATCATGGGAAAATGGATGCTGGCCTTCTGCATTTTCTGGGCCTACATCGGATTCGGCCAGTACATGCTCATCTGGTACGCAAACATACCAGAGGAGACACAATTCTTTATCGTCAGAAATACACGGTCCTGGTGGGAATTGAGCATGCTTCTGGTGGTCGGTCGGTTCTTTGTGCCGTTCGCAATTTTGCTGACGCAGGGCATCAAAAAGCATCCCGTTCAGCTCTCAATCCTCGCCGGGTGGATGCTCCTGATGCAGATGCTCGACATTTACCTCGTCGTGCTGCCCAGTTTACATGGTACCGGATTTCACCCGAGTATTTGGGATTTGGTTTCGCTCATCGCTGTCGGTGCGACGCTCGCTTTCTTCTATTTGCGCCTTCTTCCAACGACCTCGCTGTTTCCGGTGCGCGATCCGCGACTCATCGAATCTTTAGAAACGGTAAACTGATATGGCCGACTCCGAAGCTATTCGTCAGATTGCACATTCGCGCGCGCCGTTGTCGTCATGGTTTGGCATCGTACTACTTTTCCTGCTCTTCGGTGTGATCGTGCTCGCGATCATTGGCCCGTCGCGGCGTGGAAGTGATTACGAAGAGACTCGGGCCAGGAAACGTATGGAGAATTTGAAAGCGTTACGTGAAGAGGCGGACAAGACGTTGACAACGTATGCCTGGGTCGACAAAGCGAAAGGCGTAGCCCGAATCCCGATCGAGCGAGCAATGGAGTTAACTGTCCCCGATTTGGCCAGGCAAAAACCGGCGCCAGCAGGGCCGATTGCAACGCCTCCGGCAGAAGCAAACGCAAGCGCTCCGGCAAGTGCTGCTTCACCGGCTGCCGCGGGTTCGCCCAAACCCGGTGGCGCACAACCCTCACCTCAATCGGCTGCATCTGCCGCGCCCCAACACTCACCGGTTCCCAATACATCGGCCTCACCGGCAGCTCAGCCTTTGTCCTCGCCAGCTGCTTCCCCCACATCCACTTCACCTACTCCTGCTACGAGCCCATGAATCCTGCCGGAATCCCACTTAAAGAACCGTCTGTTTCTGCCGTCGCAGGCGACACCGAGCAATTGGAGCGTGCATACATCGATGCATCGACTCGCGTGCCGGTATTGATCTTTTACACTTCGGCCGTTGCCTGGCTAATCCTCGGCACATTGCTGGCCGGGTTCGTTTCGTTCAAACTGCACTCACCCGACTTGCTTTCCAACGTGAGTTTCCTCACCTGGGGGCGGGTACGACCGGCACACATGAACGTGATGGTGTACGGATGGGCATCCATGGCTGGCATCGGCACGGCCATCTGGCTGATGGCAAGATTATGCCGCACAGTGCTGCGCTATCCGTTGCTCCTGGTGGCCGGCGCGGGATTCTGGAACCTGGGTGTCTTTTTGGGTTTGTGCGGGATTCTTCTTGGCGATAGCACAGGCTATCAATGGCTCGAGTTTCCCAGCTATGCTGCCATCATTCTCTTCGTCGCTTACACGCTGGTTGTATCCTGGGCGGTTTTGATGTTCCGATTCCGGCGCGGGGAACAAATTTACATCACGCAATGGTACTTGCTTGGTGCGTTCCTCTGGTTCCCATGGCTGTACGCTGCAGGTCAGCTCATGCTTTTTGTAGTTCCAGTGCAGGGTGTACTGCAGGCTGCGGTCGGCTGGTGGTACGCTAATAATCTGCTTTTTCTCTGGTTCGGCGCCATCGCGCTCGGCACAGCGTACTACATGATTCCGAAGGTGATCGGCCGGCCGGTGTACAGTTACCATCTGGCGACCATCGGCTTTTGGAGTTACGCCTTGTTCTCGAGCTGGACGGGCATGCAGCGATTGGTCGATGGACCGTTCCCCGCGTGGATGGTTACAGCAAGCATCGCAGCCACAATCCTTACCTTGATTCCGGTCGCCACAGTTGGCCTCAACCATCACATGACAATGCAGGGGTATTTCCCCCTCATGCGTTACAGCCCAACTCTGCGTTTCACGGTGTTCGGCGCGATGTCCTACACAGTATTCAGCGTGGTGGGCATTGTGATTTCCCTGCGTTCGGCGGCTCGCTACCTGAACTTTACCCAGGCCAGCATCGCTTATTCGCATCTTGGCCTTTACGCATTTTTCACGATGGTGATTTTCGGTTCGATGTACTACATCGTTCCGCGATTAATTGGACGCGAGTGGCGTTACGCATCGTTGATCAAGCTCCATTTCTGGGCGTCGGCTTACGGCATTGGGCTAATGACGCTCATGCTTCTCGCGGGCGGCTTTATGCAAGGTGCGAGCATGGAAAATCCGTCGCTCGCTTTCAGTGAGAGCGTGGAAACAGTCCTGCCTTATTTACGCGGGCGCAGTTTAGCGGGTATACTACTTACGGCATCGCATTTCATTTTCGCGTATCACTTCGGGTTGATGCTTTTTGGATTGGGCCGGAAATCGACCGTGCCGACGTTTCTTAATCCCGTTGAGGCTGAGGAGGCACAGGCGCACTAATGAAAGGATTGGCTCCTCTTTTCATCGGAATTTTCGGGACATTTGCATTTTCCTGGCTGGGCCTAACCGTCATTCCGAATTGGCAGATCGGTGCCCTCAATCCTCAATCGGATGAGGAGGGGACAGATATCTATCCCATGCCGCAGTCCGGAATGGTCACTCGTGGGGCGCGCGTGTATGCCGCGAATGGCTGTAATTATTGTCACAGTGAACAAGTTCGCCCCGTATACGCGGGCTCCGATATCGAGCGAAAATGGGGGAATCGCCGCAGCGCACCGCGCGATTATATTTTCGACAGACCCGTTCTGTTAGGAAAGATGCGGATGGGTCAGGATCTTGCCAACATCGGTGCGCGCGCCCCTGCCGAGCAGGAAAGCCCGGCACCGGCGGGTTCCCCGGCGGCACAGGGAGCAACGGGTTCGAGCCCGGCCGCTCCTGGGGCTGGCGCCACTACGCCTGCCGCTGCGCCCGGCACGTCACCTGGTTCTGTTGCAACAAAATCAACCAGTCCTGCTCCAGCCGTTGGATCAGCTCCGTCTCCTCCGACGGCACCACCGGGCGCTTCGCCCGCAGCAGCCGCCATTGTTTCCGGTGGATCGCCTCCGCCGGCTCCGCCCTCAGGTCTCGCCTCACCGTCACCAGGACGGATGGGCACCAATACAATGTCATTGGGCGAGCAGCCCGGGACAGCAACGGCGCCATCATCTGGTCCGCAGATCGCTGGACCACCGTGGCCCGAGCAGACGGTTGGACTGCCACCCATGTATTCCGCGGCGTGGCACCACGTGCATCTCTATTCGCCGCGCAGCATCAATTTTGACTCGAACATGCCGTCCTATCGTTTTCTGTACAAAACCCGTCGTATCAGTGACGCGCGTTCATCGGACGCTTTGCACCTCACCGGTTCCGATGCACCACCGCAAGGATGGGAAGTTGTGCCAACCTACGATGCAAAATGTCTCGTAGCTTACATGATGGCGCTCAATCAATCGCATCCATTGAAAGAAGTCAGATCGGCCGGTGCGCCAGCCGCTGCGTCGCCAGCGGCCTCACCCTCGCCCGCAGCCGGAGGACAACCAGCGAAATGAACGAGAACACACCGCCATCAGAGCCGCGTTCGGGCCAGGGCATGGATTACAGCGAAGTTGCCGATGTGCAGGAAGTCCATGCTGCGGTGCAGCGCGAGAAACGTGAGCCGCGTGTGGGTCGCGAACCGCTTTCGATTTGGTTGATCACAGTGTACGGGCTCGCAGTATTTTTTGGCGGCGCTTATCTTGGCCGGTTCTCCGGAAACTTTAGCGGTGATGCGCTCGATCCGTACGCGGGTGAGATGCCGACCATGAAAAAAGTTGCGGGACCTCAAGGCGCTCAACCTGAAACTGAACTTTCACCGCACGATCGCGGGAAAAAAGTTTTTTCGGCTAACTGCCAGACGTGTCACCAGGCGAACGGTCTCGGCGTCGCAGGGCAGTATCCACCTCTGGCTGGGTCGGAATTTACTACCGGTGGCTCACGTCGCCCCGCGATGATTGTCCTCAAAGGGTTGACGGGTCCGGTTACCGTGAAAGGCCAGCAGTACGGCTCGGCTGTCATGCAACCGTGGGACAAGACGTTGACGGATCAAAAGATTGCTGATGTCCTCACCTACGAGCGAAGCGAGTGGGGGAACAATGCCAGCCCGGTGACCGCCGAGCAGATTGCCGCATTGCGCAAGGAACTGGCTGGGCGAACCGAGTCATTCACCGAACACGACATCCTTGCCGTTCCTGATGAAGACCTTCCTGGCGGTGCTGCACCTTCAAAACCGGGCGAAGCCGCAAAGCCAGGCGAACAGGCAAAACCGCAGTAATCGTCGGTCCCGATGCCCAACGCCGGGTGTCTTGGGATCAGAACCAAGTCTTCTATTTCAGTTTCGCCAATGTCGCTGTGCCGCATCTCATAAGTGCTATTAGATAGCTTCGGCAAGCAGTTCGGCCATATGCCTTGGCCGGAAATTCGTCAGGTCGCTGATTTGATGCCGGCAACTTATCCCGGAAGCGATAATCTCTGTCTCGGGGCCCTGGCTCTCGAGTTTATCGATGAGATCTTGGGCGACTTGAACTGACAACTCATATTTTTCCGCCAGAGCGCCGAACGCGCCTGCCATTCCACAGCAAGCCGTATCAAGCACGGTCGCCCTGCTACCGGGTAACCGTTCAGCAAGTCTTCGCATGAATGCCGGGTTCATGATCGACTTGGCGTGACAATGCGGATGAATGGCGATGCTCCTCGTTCGCTGATGCTCTGAGGCATGGACGGAGCGAGGTGACTTTTGAAACTGGAGCGCCGCGGGTTCGTGCTCGAGCAAATCATTCACAAAACTTTCGAACAAAAAACAACGGGTCGCTATTTTCTCTGCATTTGTGATCCTGAGCTCGCGATAGTCTTCCACGAACATCGACCAGCATGATGGTTCGAGAAAAACAATGGGAGTGTCACTGGTTGAAACGGATCCGGCCGCCTCAACCGACGAGAGAAGCGCCACATTTTCTTTTCCAGCTTGGAGCGCGGCGTCCAGATTTCCCTGGCTAAAGGCGGGGCGCCCGCAGCAACGCCGATTCTCCAGAAGGGAAACTTCGAACCCGAGCGCCTCCAGCACCTTGACTGCGGCGATTCCCACGTGTGGTTCGTAGTAACGGACAAACGTGTCATCCCAAAGAATCACCTGACCGCGCTTCTGTTGCGGAGTTCTATGAGTGTCAGTATAGCCACACGCGGCGGAATCTACGCCACCGGCTACGTCATACTTCGCAAACCATCGATCAAATCGTTCCCTGGTGTATTTTGGCAGCGAACGCCTGGCGGAAAGCCCGACTGTTTTTTCCATCGCCATCCGCGCCGCCCGGTAACCGAGAACTGCATTTGCGAGCGCCGGGACAGCACAGCCGATTTTGCCTAACAAATCGACATGACTAAGAAAAAATTCGCGTAGCGGCAGACCGTCGCGCTTGTATCGCGCGTGCATCAACTCCGCTTTGAGCAGCGACAGATTCACATTCGACGGGCATTCGGGCGTGCACCCTTTACAAGAGAGACAATTGCTGAGTGCCGCATCCAATTCATCCGAATGCAGCGGATTGTTCCCGGTCACACGCAGCTCCAGCGCTGCCCGGATCGTGTTGGCACGGCCTCGCGTGGACATGATTTCTTCGTGTGTGGCCATGAAGGTCGGACACATGATGCCAGTTCCTTTGAGGCACCCGCCGCAACCGTTGCATTGTTCCAGGTTGCCAATGAACGAACGGTCTTTGAATGCGAACGCCAGCAGGGGCTCGAATGGCAACTCCAGCGGCCGCACGTAGTTTTCGCGCAAATGATTATCGATTTTGTGTAGCTGCCTCGCTGCTTGCAGACTCTGGTCGCGCGACCCTGTGCATACTGACGCAGCACCGTCGCTACACTGGAAAATTTTTCCGGGATTAAAAATGTTTTTGGGATCGAAAATCCGCTTGATGTGACGCATGACACCCAGCAGTTCGTCGCCAAGTTGCTGCTGCATGTATTCTGTTCGCGCGATTCCGACGCCGTGCTCGGCGGACAGCGATCCTTTGAATTGCAGAACCAGAGCGGAGGTTTGATCTGCGACTTCTCGGAACTTTTTCAGGTCGTTTGCGTCGTGCAGATTGAGCACCGGTCGAACATGCAAAAGTCCGCTGGCGGCATGACCATAGTAGCTTGCTTGCAGTCCGAGAGGTTGCATGATCGATCGCAAGCCGCGCACATAGTCTGGTAACTGCTCTGGCCGGACGGCGGCATCTTCAATAAACGCGACCGGCTTTGCAGGCCCGATGCAACCGGTTAAAAGCGAGAGCCCGGATTTGCGCACCAACCAAACGAGATTCATTTGCGCTGGCTCCGTGACAACTTTGGTACGGAGGCCGAGCTTTCTCGATTCTAAAATCGACAAACGTTCGGCAACCTCCTCGTAAAACTCAACGATCAAAATCGATTCACAAGGTCGCGTATCGAGTTCGAGCAAGTCGCGCGCCGCCTGGAACTGGAGCTGTCCTTTGGTTTGATCGAGTAAAGGCCGGTCGACGTGTTCGATAGCCGCAGGTTTTAGGTCTAAAAGTTCAACCGTCGCCTGCATCGCTTCATCCACTGAGGAGAAAAAGATCAGGCCAAGTCCCTTCTTGCTTGGCAGCGGCGAAATCTTGAGTGCGGCGGAGAAAATCGCCGCGAGCGTTCCCTCGCTTCCCGCGAAGACGCTGGTGAGGTCATTCGGATTGCGAAGGAACCTTTCGATGCCATACCCGGGCCAACGTTTGATCAGTCCCGGCGGCCAACGTTCGGCCATTTGCGCGCTTCGTTTGTAAATGAGACGCTCAATTTCATTGCGCTCCGTCTCCAGCGATCCATGGCCCGTGCCGAGAATTTCAGTGCGACCATCGGCCATCACCATTTCCAGAGAAATCACGTGATCGGCGGTCGTGCCGTAAATTGGGCAACGCGCGCCGGAGGAATTGTTCGCGATCATTCCGCCAAGTGTCGCTCGCGAGCTCGTGGCAACATCCGGACCGAAACAAAATCCGTGGGGCTTCAGAAAATCGTTGAGCTGGTCAAGCACCACGCCGGCACCGACCCGTACTTTGCGCTCTTCCAAACTAAGGCTGTCGATTTGCCGATTGTGGCGCGAGAAATCGACTACCAACCCTTCGCCGATGGCGTTTCCCACCAGACTGGTGCCGGCGCCTCGCGGAGTGACTGACACACCGGCGTCAGCCGCTGCGCGAATCACTGCCGCTGCCTGCTGTGCGCTCTTTGGAAATGCAACGCCGACGGGCTCGACTTGGTAAATCGAAGCGTCGGTCGAGTACAGTTGTCGTGTTAGATTATCAAAGCGAACATCACAACCGGTTTGCCTGATTTTCCTTTCCTGCGCGGAAGTCATTCGAGCCCCACAAATATCACATTAACGAGGCGATTTAAAAACCGCAGAACGTTTCGATGAGCTGCGCGAACAAGCAGCGTCTGGGAGCGAGGTCCGCCAGAAATCGCTATAACAGTTCTAATTGCGCGTTATCCGGTGTCGCTTGCGCGAACCGCACACCCGCGCCGATGAGACGCACTGGCTTTCCCGTACGACTGAATGCTTCATCGAGAAGAGCGCGGAAATCTGCCAGTGTAGGGGCGAGTCCGGCGCGCTCGGCGGTCGTTCGCGTAAAATCACTGAATTTTAGCTTTACGAAAATTTTTGTGACCTCGCGAACCGATTCCTTTTGCGCCAGATCGGCCATCAAATCCTGAAAAAGCTCTTCCAGCTTTTCCTCGCACTGCGCGAGCGTGGTGAGATCGACAGCAAAGGTCTGTTCAGTGCTTAGCGATTTGCGCGGACGATCCGGTTCCACCGGCCGATCGTCGATGCCCCGACAAAGGTCGTAGAGATCCAAACCGAATTTGCCAAACAGATTAACAAGATCCGGCCGGGAAAAGCGCTGCAGATCGCAGCATTTTTTCACACCGAGCTCTTCCAGTTTTCGCTCCGTCTTTTCGCCAATGCCCCAGATTTTGCGCACTGGCAAATCCTGCATGAATCCTGGCACTTCTTCAGGTTTCACTTCGAATTGACCGTTTGGTTTGTTCATATCGCTGGCGATTTTCGCGATCAATTTGTTCGGGCCAATACCGGCTGAAGAAGTGAGTCTTGTTTCTCGGAAGATTGTCCCGCGAATCACCTGAGCCAGCGGCCCTGGTGCTCCCGGGTGAGAGCTAACGTCGAGGTAAGCTTCATCGAGCGACAACGGCTCGATTAACGACGTGAATCTGTACAGGATACCACGAATCGTTGCAGCCTCGCGCCGATAGACATCGAATCGCGTCGGAAGGACAATCAGATTCGGGCACCGCTGCAAAGCCATGAACGTGGGCATCGCCGAGTGCACTCCAAATTCGCGTGCTTCGTAATTGCATGTTGTGAGCACACCGCGTCGCTCGCGTGCGCCGCCGACCGCCACCGGTTTGCCGCGCAAGGAGGGTCGATCTCGAACCTCAATGGCGGCGTAAAAGCAGTCCATGTCGAGATGAATGATGGAGCGCGATGGGGATTCCTTGCCCACAAGAGATATTTAGCGCCAAACGTCGGATCGTCATGTGGCGTGACGTCGAGATTCGGTGCGCGGACGGCGCATTCCGCTGAGGGAATGACAATTGCCTTTTTAGCATTTTTGCGTCATGACAAATAATTCCATGACGTTATCCCCAACGCGCGTTTTCCTGGTAAGGCATGGGGATACCGTCTTGAGCGCCGAGGATCGATTTGCCGGGGAGACCGATGTGGAGTTGTCGGAAAAAGGCCGCGAAGAAGCCCGTCTTCTGGCTCAGAGACTAAAGGGCGAGAAGATTAGCGCTATTTACGCTTCGCCGCTTGGCCGGACTGTTGATACGGCGCGAATTATTGCTGAGCCGCACCGTCTTCAAGTGCAAACATGCGACGGTTTCCGCGAAATTTCCCATGGTCACTGGGAGGGAATGAAACGCCACGAAGTGGAAAGCAGGTTTCCCGAGGAAATGGCCGAGTGGGAGAAGGACCCATACACCTTTGCTCCGTCCGGTGGAGAGAGTGGGCTCGCCGTAACCGCGCGGGCTTTGCCAGCATTGATCGATTTAGTGCGGAAGCATTCTGGCGAGAACATCTTGATTGTGTCTCACAAGGCGACAATCCGGCTTTTACTCAGTTCACTGCTTGGCTTCGATCCAAGGCGTTACCGCGATAATCTTGATCAAAAACCGGCCGCGCTAAATATCGTCGATTTTCGGGATCCAACACGCGCTCGATTGACTCTCTTCAACGACACCTCGCATTACGACGGGGACACGATTCCGGATGTTCCGAGGGCCAGCTTGTCAAAATGGTGGAACACGGGTCAGTGAAGAAGCGAGTGCGCCGCTTTTTGTTTGCGAAAATGTTTTTCGACTTTGCAAACGGTGCTTCCCTTTAGATATTGAAACGATAACTTTCTCCTGAAATGGATTCATCTGCTTCCGTCGAAACGCATCACGATCCGCACTCACACGCTGGCGAACACGAGCATCATGAGCTCGGGTTTTGGCGAAAATATATTTTCTCCACCGACCATAAAGTCATCGGGATCCAGTACGGTCTTTGTGGACTCGCTTTCCTGTTTCTGGGCTTTTCCCTGATGATGTTGATGCGCTGGCAATTGGCGTATCCCGGTCAGGCCGTTCCGGTAATCGGCAAGTTTCTTCCTTTAATTTTCGGGGCCGGCGCAATTCCGGACGGCAAAATGACTCCTGACTTTTATAATTCGTTGGGAGCAATGCACGGCACGATCATGATCTTCCTGGGAGTCGTGCCCCTGGCCTTTGCCGCATTTGGAAATTTTGTGGTGCCGCTGCAGATCGGCGCGCCGGACATGACCTTTCCGAAAGTGAACGCAGCGAGTTTCTGGGCGTTTGCTGTTGGCGGCGTGATCATGCTTGTCAGTTTCTTCGTTCCAGGTGGCGCCGCGAAAAGTGGCTGGACTTCCTACACGCCGCTCGCAGCAATTGCAGATACCGGGCCCGGGCATGACCCCATATTCAACGGGCAGACGCTCTGGTTGATCGGCTTCATTTTCCTTATCACGTCTTCTTTGCTTGGGGCTGTCAATTTCATTACCACGATCATTCAATTGCGTGCGAAGGGACTGACATGGATGCGGCTTCCGTTTTTCGTTTGGGCCCAATTTGTGACCGCGTTTCTTTTGCTGTTGGCGTTCCCACCGCTCGAGTCTGCGATCATCATGCAATTAATGGATCGGGTTGCGCATACCAGCTTTTTCCTGCCAAGCGGACTCGTTGTGAATGGCGCGCCACTGTCGGTCAGCGGCGGAGGGAGCCCTCTTTTGTGGCAACACTTGTTCTGGTTCCTAGGCCATCCTGAGGTTTACGTCCTGATTTTGCCGGCATTCGGTATTGTCGCGGAGATTTTGGCGAACAATTCACGCAAGCCTCTCTGGGGATATAAGTCGCTGGTCTTCTCCGTGCTGGTGATCGGATTTTTGTCGTTCATTGTTTGGGCGCACCACATGTGGCTCACCGGAATGGGCACAGCGGTCAGCGCATTTTTCCAGACGACTACATTGCTGATCTCAATTCCGTCGGTCATCATCTTGAGCGCCTTTTTCATTTCACTATGGGGCGGCTCCATTCGCTTCAATGTGCCGATGCTTTTTAGCGTTGCGTTTTTGCCAATGTTTGGCATCGGCGGTCTCACCGGTATTCCACTGGCATTCAACTCGGCCGATCTTTATTTGCACGACACCTATTACGTGATCGCGCATTTCCATTATATCGTCGCGCCGGGAACGATCTTTGGCCTTTTCGCGGGGGTGTACTACTGGTTCCCGAAAGCGACTGGCCGAAAGATGAGCGAGTTTTGGGGCAAAGTTCATTTCTGGCCCACGCTGATTTGCATGAACGTGATTTTTCTGCCGATGTTTTTACAGGGAATGGCGGGTATGCATCGGCGTTGGTACGACGGCGGACAAGGTTGGAATGTCGCCAACGACCACACCGTTTGGGGATTGACGGGATTCGAATGGAACCACCCGATTTCCTGGGCAGCCTGGATCATGGGGCTGGCTCAAATTCCGTTCATTATTAATTTCTTCTGGAGCATTAAACACGGCGAAAAAGTAAACGACAATCCCTGGGAGGCGACCACTCTGGAATGGACAGCCCCATCACCGCCTCCGCACGGAAACTTCGTTCACACGCCTGTGGCTTATCGCGGTCCCTACGAATACAGTTTACCCGGGCGTGAAAGCGATTTCACGATGCAAAATGAACCGGTTGAACCCACGGAACGTACTCGACGAAAACCGCCGGTCGAACCAGTTCCGGCATAGACCGCTAACGAAATGGAAATTCCTTACACAGTTTCAACTCGTCCCGACACCGGCCTTTGGAATGCCAAGATCGGTATTTGGCTGTTTCTTGCTTCCGAAGTGATGCTCTTTGGCGGCCTTTTCTCCGCCTACATTTTTTTGCGTATTGATGCCCCACCGGGGATGTGGCCGCACGGGCTCCTGAACGTTCCGGTCGGCACGATGAACACGGCGATCCTCATCATATCGTCGGTCACGGTCGTGTTAGCGTGGGCAGCGCTGAAAATGAGACGGTATAACGCCTATTGGTGGTACATGCTGGCGACGATCTCGTGCGGCATTCTCTTTCTCGTTGTCAAACTTGGCTACGAATGGCCTCAGAAGTTCGAACACTTTGGCGCTTACATTAAGCCGGAGGCGCTCGGCAAGTACGAGAAGTACCTGGGCAACGAGTATGCTGCGGAACATGGTCTGCCGCCGCGGCTCGAGATCACCGGTCATTTACACAGCCAGAACGCCAAGGAATATGAAGTGGCGCTCGATCCATTAAACGCCGACCCGACAAATCCTCAGATGGATCGCCCGCACTTTTTCCCGCTGCCGGTTACGCACAAAATCGCCACCATTGAGAAGGAAGATGTTCAACGTGCCACCATGTTCCTACCGACTCACAGCACCTATTTCGCAAGTTATTTTACGATAACAGGTCTGCACGGACTGCACGTTCTCGGCGGAGTGCTGGTATTTATCTACATGTGGCTGCCCGTCAGCAAGAAAGTGTATCAGCGCAACCCGGAACATCTCGCCAACCGCGTCGAAGTGAGCGGTCTTTTCTGGCACTTTGTCGATCTGATCTGGATCTTTGTGTTCCCGCTCTTTTATTTGCTCTAATCCACCATGAACAACCCACCTGATATTTCGCAAGACTCCAAGGAATACGAGGAGTACGCGCACGGCGTACAAAAGCACGTCCGGGGCTATCTCATGGTGGGTGCGTTCCTGCTCGCTTTTACTGCACTCACGGTCGCACTCTCCTACGTTCATTTCGGCACCGACAAAGCCAACATAGCGATTGCCATGCTCGTGGCCACGCTCAAGGCCGGGGCGGTTGCGGCGGTTTTCATGCATCTGGCAGCCGAAAAACGTTTGATTTATCGGGTTCTGATTTTTACCGGCTTTTTTGTGCTGGCCTTGTTCTGGCTTACGTTATTCGCGTGGTACGACTATCCGATTTTTCGTTAAATGTCCCTTAAAGGTTTCCATATTGTCTTCATCATTTTTTCGACGCTTCTCGCGCTGGGAGTCGGATTGTGGTGCATCTGGGTGAATCTTGTGGAAGGTGCGCCGGTATATCTTGCAGGCGCAGTCGCGTCGTTTGCCACTGCCGTTGCGCTGATCGTTTATGGGGTCTGGTTTTATCGGAAAATGAAACGGCTGCGAATCATCACGTGAAAACTAAACTTCTGGCGTTTTTGTTGCTATTCATGGTTTCTCCGGTTGGGGAAGCGTTTGCCTGTGCGTTTTGCTATGGCGCGAAGGATGGAAAATCGACTGAACACATGGCTGTCGCGATCTGGTTCCTTTTCGGCGCAGTCATGTCGGTCCTCGGTGGGATCGGAGCATTCAGTTTTCATCTTTGGCGGCATGGGCGCATGCCTGCTGAGCCGCACCAGGAGCTTACTGAGGAAGACCTGAGCAAATATGAGTAGCCTCGCCCTCATCAACGAATTTCTCGGGCAACCGCCGAACGCTTCCTCGCACGGATATCAGATCGATCACATTCTTGAGTTCTGCCACTGGTTCATGGCGGCGCTTTTTGTTGGCTGGTCAGCGTTTTTTATTTTCGTGTTAATCCGGTTTCGAAAACGCCGACAGCCCACGGCGGACCACTTGGGCGTGAAGAGTGGGATCTCCACGCATCTTGAATTTTCCGTCGTGTTAATTGAAGCGGTGCTCTTGCTTGGCTTTGCCATCCCGCTTTGGGCCAAGCGCGTCAACCAGTTCCCGCCTGGTAAGGAAGCGCTGGTTGTCCATGTAGTGGCGCAGCAGTTCAGCTTTAATTATCACCTTCCCGGACAGGATGGACAGTTTGGCCGGCGTGATATCGGCTTTGAGAGCAATTCAAATCCGCTGGGCCTCGATCCGAACGATCCCGCTGGCAAGGATGACATCATTACCACTGGCGAGCTTCACGTGCCGGTGAATCGCCCCGTCATTGCTGAACTTTCCTCAAAGGATGTGATTCATGATTTCTTTCTGCCGAGCATGCGGATCGGCGGGGATGCAATTCCAGGTTCCCTCATCCCGGTCTGGTTTACTCCTGTCAAGACCGGCACCGATGAGGTGATCTGCGCGCAGCTTTGCGGTTTGGGTCACTACGGAATGAAAGGGACGCTTGTTGTGGACACGCCGCAGGATTACGAAGCGTGGCTGAAGGAACGCATCGAGCTTTCCGGAGCAGCGCAAGCTCCTCCTCCTCCGCCGACGCAACGACCGCCAGGTGAACCAGTCGGTGGCGCTACGCCTGGCACAATCCCGCCGCCCGGTGGCTCGCAACCGCAACTCCCGGGCGAACAGCCGCATCCACCCGGAGAGGCCCATCCGCAACAGTCAGCTGTTCCGGGAGTTTCGCCCAGTCCACATCTTTTGTAGATGGTTTCAGCATAACGCGACTGTCGCCGCCGAGAGCGCGTGTTGGAAATTGTCCGCGAAATCTGCGGAGGGCGCGTTTACGTTGCTTGAATGACTTTGAGGACGTCCAGGCTTTGGCTCAACCGCTTCGCATGGTTCATTTGCGTGGCGGCGCTATTGCTCATTTGCAGCGGTGGAATGGTCACCAGTAAGAATGCCGGTCTCGCAGTGCCGGATTGGCCAACTACTTTTGGCTATAACATGTTCCTGTTCCCCATCTCAAAATGGGTCGGCGGAATCCTGTTTGAGCATACCCATCGCCTGATCGCTTCAGCAGTTGGCTTTCTCACGATCATTTTAGCAATCTGGCTGTGGCGCAGCGAGAGCCGCAAATGGGTTCGTAACCTTGGCTTGATTGCGCTCGGGGGTGTCATCCTGCAGGGAATTCTTGGAGGGTTGCGCGTGACAATGTTGAAGGATCAGATCGGGATTTTTCATGCATGCATCGCCCAAGCCTTTCTCGGGCTCCTTGTGGTGATCGCGCTCGTAACAACAAACTTTTGGACGTCTTTGGACGGATTTCGCGTCAATCAGAGCAAATTCTCGCGGATTCGGTCCATGGCCATTGCGATTACTATTACGATCTACGTGCAGCTTGCGCTGGGGGCGACAATGCGTCATCAACATCGTGATCTGTCTATTCTCGATTTTCCAACGGCAAACGGCGCGTGGATTCCAGATACGAGCGCCGCAGCGTTGGCGAAGATTAATGCCTGGCGCGATGCGCGCGGCTTGTCAGACGTAGACGCTTTCCAAATTTGGCTGCAAATGATTCATCGTTTTGTCGCGCTACTGATTGCGATCGGTGTAATAGCGTTTTGTTCGCGCGTCTGGAGAGACGCTCGCCAGATTTCTGCGCTTAAGAGGTTGTCCATTTGGTGGCTCGTATTTCTGTTTACTCAGATCACGCTCGGAGCGTGGACGATCTGGAGTAACAAAGCCGCTGACGTCGCTACGTCCCATGTCGCGGTCGGGGCGATCATGCTATCTTTTGGCGTGAGTATCTCGGCCATTTGCTGGCGAATTAATCGAAACCAATTTGGCAGAGCGTTGCCCGGCGCGCCACACACCGCAGCTGTCACCGCATGAAGACTGCAGCGCTGGAAGTTGAGAACGCAAAGCAGGCATTCGCGAAGAGAAAGTTGATTGCCGACCTGTTTGAGTTGGTCAAGGCACGGCTCACCGCGCTCGTGTTGCTCACCACTGCCGTCGGCTTTTATCTCGGATCAAAAGATCCCGTGGATTACGGGGCCCTGTTTCGTGTCGTGTTCGGGACAGCGGCGGCAGCTGCCGGGGCGGCTGCACTTAATCAATGGTGGGAACGCAAGGCGGACGCGTTAATGAACCGTACGAAAATGCGCCCCGTGCCTGCCGGCCGAATGCGCCCATCGGAAGCGCTCGTGCTGGGCTTGGTCCTCTCTGCTTTTGGCGTTGTCTATCTTGCGTTAGCTTGCAACGCGCTCAGCGCGATTCTCGCCGCGATCACCATCACGATATACATCTTCGGTTACACCCCGCTGAAACGAGCGAGCACCGCGAACACACTAGTTGGCGCGATCCCCGGCGCGATCCCGCCTGTAATTGGCTGGGCCGCGGCACGGGGAGTGATTGATGCTGGTGCAGAGAGCCTTTTTGCAATTCTTTTGCTGTGGCAGTTGCCGCATTTTTTCGCGATTGCCTGGATGTATCGCGACGATTATTCGCGAGCGGGGTTTCGCATGATCTCAAACGACGACCTGAGTGGTGAACGCAGCGCCAGTCAAAGTGTGCTTTTCTGCATCCTGCTGCTCATCCTGGGAGGTCTGCCTGCGTTCATTGGGGTCGTGAGCTACGCATATTTGGCAATCGAATTGGTTCTTGGAGGGTTATTTGTCGCTGTGGCGATGCGATTTTTGCGGATCCGAACCAGAGAAGCCGCACGTTTATTATTTATCACATCAATCGTTTATCTGCCGTTGTTGTTGGCAGCGCTCGTTGTTACGAAGGAATGAACACCACCTCGATCACGGTGAATCGCGCGCCTTCGAGGCCCTCGACCTTGTGGAAAACGACACTGATCCTGATTCCGTTCATTACGCTCGGGCTCTTGCTGTGGCTGCGTCATATCGAAGTAAACGCTCTCAGGCAACGAACCGTTTCGTCGTACGGCGCTGTCCCAGCTTTTCAGCTCCTCAATCAAAACGGACAGCCATTTGGCTCCGCGCAGTTAAATGGGAAAATTTGGATCGCCGATTTCATTTATACAACATGCCCCGGGCCTTGCCCAATGATCAGCAGCAGGATGAGTGAACTGCAAAAACCGCTGGAAAAAACCGATGTACATCTCGTTTCATTCAGCGTCGACCCGGAGAAAGACACGCCTCAGGTTCTGCGCGGTTACGCGGAGAAGCTGCAAGCCGAACCGAATCGATGGGATTTCCTGACCGGACCAAAGAGCGCGATCTACAAACTCTCACATGATGGTTTCAAGCTCGCAGTGTCAGACGGCGCGGACGAACAGGGAATCCCGGTCCATAGCACGCGAATGGTGCTGGTGGATCGACATGGTCAAATTCGTGGTTATTACGATGCCACAGAAGCGGACGCGATAACGAAATTACTGGCCGACACGAATCATCTGCTTCGCGAGCAACCCAAGTAACTGTCGCTGCGGCGGGTGACCGCGGATTCAGACAGATCTTTAACCCACCGGTTTTGGACCGGCGTTTGGACCTTCGTCGCAAACCATCTGCAGGTAATCGCGATATTCGCCTTTTGGAAGTCGATCGATGTTCGCAGCCAATTGAGACTCTGTAATGAATCCCGCGCGAAACGCTACTTCCTCCAAACACGCAATCTTCAATCCCTGTCTGTGTTCGATTGTGGCGATGTAGTTGCTGGCTTCCAGCAAGGTTTTTGTCGTGCCGGTATCGAGCCAGGCCATCCCGCGGCTGAGCAATTTCACGTTCAACTGATTCTCTCTGAGATAAAGCAAATTCAGATCGGTAATTTCCAATTCACCGCGCGCGGACGGGCGCAATGTGCGACAGAGCTCAACTACGCGCTCGTCATAGACATAAAGGCCCGGTACCGCGAAGTGACTCTTTGGCTGCTTCGGTTTTTCTTCGAGACTGACAGCCTTCCCATCGGCGTCGAATTCCACGACACCATATCGTTCCGGATCGCGAACTTGATATCCAAAAATGCAGGCGCCCCGTTCGATCGCCAACGCATCCCGGTAAAAGTCGAGGTTCCCATAGAAAATATTGTCGCCCAGAATGAGGGATGCCCCGGAATCCCCGATAAATTTTGCGGCGATCAGAAAGGCTTGTGCGATTCCCTCGGGTTTTGGTTGCTCGGCGTATTCAATTCGAATTCCAAGGTGGGCGCCGTCGTGCAAGTAATCCTGTAACATCGGCAAATCCTTGGGAGTGGAAATGATCAGGACCTCGCGCAAGCCCCCTAGCATGAGCGTAGCCAGCGGATAACAGATCATCGGCTTGTCGTAGATCGGGAGAAGCTGTTTGCAGACGATCTTGGTGAGCGGAAATAGGCGTGTGCCTGCTCCGCCTGCGAGAACAATTGCTTTCTTCATTTGTGATCTTCAATTCGCGACTTTTTGCCGCTTTCGGCCCATCGCATGAGTGAATCCGCCCATTCCTGCCAGAAATGAGCTCCAGCAGTCAAATCGATCCCGCTTTTTCGAGTGACAAATCCGAGCGCCTGCTGCGAGGCCGACCGAAACGTGGTCTTATCAATCACGAACGAACCGCTACGTCCCAGTTTCCGATCCCTCACTCGACCTCCGACGCACTCAGACATTGCGTTTTGAATCCACTCTCGCGATAAGGTTGGTCGCGCTTCAATTGTGGCGCTTACGGTGACGGTTAGCAGTTTTTTCAAAATGAGCGCGCAAAGAAGCGCGCCGGAGCTCGTCGCATGCACGTGCGAGATGTTTTTGTCTCGAAGCAGCTTCGCGATCACCAATGCGAAGCGCGCCTGGCGCAAAAAAATCGCGCCCGGCCCCCTGATATTCTGCTGCGCGCGATCTTCCTCCAATTTCTGCGCCAGCTTCTGATTTGCCCGCCATTCAGCCTCGATAACCATTGCGTCTGGCAAAAATTCGAGCGATACCGCTGTTTTGCCCATCTCTTCCCTAAGCCGGATGCCGGAGTTTAATTCGCCCACGATCGGCAGGATTGGCACTTGCCGTCGTTTCATCTCTTCAAGCTCACGGCCCAAAAGGGGCAGGTTTTTGTCAGGCCATGAGTCAATCAGATATGCAATTCTTGTAGCCGCTCCGCTCTGCGAAGCGCTGGAATGCGTGGGGTTCGTGGCGGCCCCCGGAGTTTTAGTTTTTTGCAGGAGTTCGATTAGAGGAGCCACAGTCTGCTCGATCTGAAAATGTTTTTCGATGCGCTCCCGTCCTGCCCAACCATAGCGCACCCGCAATTTGGCGTCTTGCACGAGCCGGCTGAGAGCTTCAGCCAACTCCGTTGTGTCCTCGGGCGAAACGAGCAACCCCGTTTCGCCATCGACAACCGATTCGGGAATCCCAGCCAAACGGGTGGACACAACCGGACGTGCAGCCGCCATTGCCTCGATGATGACTGTTGGAAAAACATCGCTGGCTCCTTGAGCGTCCGTGATCGAAGCCAGCGCGAAAATATCCGCCGAGCCGAGCTTCTCCAGAACCACATCCTGCGAGAGTGAGCCGAGGAGATGTACGCGGTTCGACAGATGCAGCTTCTTAATTCTTGCTTCGAGATCACTGCGTAGCGGGCCGTCCCCAATAATTTCACAGGTAAAATCAAGTGCCCGCCGGCTAAGCTCCGCGCACGCGTCGATGAGATACTCAAACCCCTTGAACGCGACTAATCGCCCAATACTGATGATGCGCGGCACGGAATTGCGTGTGTCTCCCTGTTGGGCTTCTGGGAAACGCATGAGATTCATTCCGTTATAAACGCGATGTATTTTGTAAGCAGATTCCGGACATCGTTGGCGAAGAAGGTCCCGGCTGTAATCCGTCTCGGCCGCGACGAACTCCGCTGCGGCACAGATTTCCCGCAACAGATCGTCGTTGCCAAGGTCCTTCATGAAGTCCTGCCCATGCGCGGTGACGCTGAACGGAATTCCGGAAATTTCCTTCAAAAAGATCGCGGTATGCGCCGCCCGGTTCGCGAAGTGGACGTGAACATGATCCACCCTGCGACGCGTGAAATAGTTGGCGAAGTAAAGGGCGTTCCGTGCCCGCTGCTCTGCCTTGCCGCCAGGTCCGTATTTCTTATTGTGCCGGTCAACCAGATCGCCAGGCCATCTGCCGGCTGCCTTGGCCATCTTTTCGGAAATTTTCAAGATTTCCTGCGGCGGCGCGTAATGGATCGGCGCGCGTAGATTGGCTATGTGCTCGTGTCGAAGGCTGGTCAGCGGTGGATGAACCGAGCCGATCTCAAGCTCGAAACCGAGGCGTTCCAGCGCGAGCATTTCGGCATCACAAAACGTCTGCGAAAGGACGGGATACCTGGAATAAAAATAGCCGAGCCGCATTTGAATGGAAGACATCCTTCTAGGCTGTCATGGCAAACGGGCGGCTCGCCTGTTCAACAACAGGCCGGAGGCCCGTCTGCCATGACAGGCAAGATGCCCGTCTTCCCCTACGAAAAGCGAACGTCCTTGCCCGGATCCATCTCAAAGTCCAGGTCCAGCGAATCTTCGGTATTTGGCTTGATCACTTCTTCCATGAATTTTACAAAAATCGGGTCTTCACGAAAGATGGCGTACTTGTCCATCGACTCGAAATCGATCGCGATAAAGAACGGCCACGGTAACTCCGGATCGATTCGCTTCCCGCATTTGATGTTCAAGACTTCCGGAATTTTCAGAAGCTGCATCCGCGTGTTCATCATCATCGCCTCCACGCGGGCGGGGGTAACCTCGGGTCGGAGTTTATAGAGAACGATATGATGAACCATGAGGGTAATGCTAATAGGCGTTTCCGCTGAAGGGCGCAAGTCTGAATCCGTTGGCCCGGCTAAGCTGCAATTATTTCTTCTGGAAAAACTTTGAAATCCCGTCTACGGCCAATGCGCGGCAGATGTAGCCCAACCAGGGCTTGTTTGGATGACTCCAAAACTCTCGCGCTCGCTCTCTACTTCACACGATAAACAAAATAAACACCGCTTCGCTTTAATACTTCACAATTTTGACAATTCTCCGCGGAACTGATCACAATCGAGCCGTGCGGCGGTCTCGCTCGCTCTGGAAGGTGAACGAACTCGGATTTAGGCCGTCGTTCGATTGTTGAATACCACATGGCGTGCATGTAAGCGGGGCCCCATTTTCCATCCTGCAGATAGATTGGCCGGGTTGGTTGTGCAACTGCAGCGTCATAAACGGCTTTGTAAGGAACGTCGAATTCATATTCACGTTTTGGGCCGTTGCGGGTGAAAGCTATCTGAAACCGAGCAGCCTGAACGAGCGTGCCCGCTAGAAGAAGAAAGAGAATACAGATCCGTACCGGACGTGGTATTCCTCCGGGTTTGTCGTCGAAGTGAGCTCCCATCGGTTCAGTAAGCGGTCGCTGTTCGCTACTTGCCCGGGGTGTACGTGCAACTAACCACTCGAGCGCTGGAACCGTAAGCACCATTAAAAAGACGGGATAGGCCATGAGCCGCAATTGGTGGAACGGTTCGTTCGTGAGAGCACCTGGCACGATCGAAGCGGCGAGCCCGTAAACCACAAACCGCCACCACGGATCGCGCCAGCCCCGCATTACTACAAGCAGCAATCCAATCATCGCCAGAATACAGGTGGCGAAAAAGAGCGCGCCCCCGGAGCCTTGTACGTGATGGCGCGGGTGATAGTCGCCTGTCATTAGCAAAGCGTACAGGCTTTGGTCTTCCAGATACCGCCTTACGAATTCCGCTGATATGTCACGCAACGGCATTCCCGGTCTCATATAAGAAATCTCATAGAGCCGCCGAACCAATGCCTCTGGATGATTTCGATTAAATATTAGTAATGGAATTAAAGTTAATGCGTACAGTAGCCACGTCTGGATAATACCGATCAATCGGTGCCTCCTAGTCGCAAATAAGATGAGACCAAAGGCAAGTAGGGCTCCAAGAATGCGACCGCTCGTGTAGCAATAGGTAAGAAGCGCAAGTGCCGCGGCAAGGAGCGCCGCACTACGCCAGTTCCAACTGTCCTTCGTATGAGCGTTGTAAAGCACGATGAGAAAAAGAGCCAACGCGCAGGGAACAAAGTGCGGTTCGAGTAGCACGCCCCGAATGTCAAAGAACCATGGTGTCAGGAGTGCGGTGCCAGTTACAATAACTCCGATCTTAGTCTGGCCAGAAATCCGCCGCGCCAAATGCCCAAGCAGCAGGCATGCAACAAACACCCAGAAAGCCGCGAAGACTCGCGCGACCAAAATACTCGGGGGCAGAAATAGAAAGACAAGCGCGAGCAAATAGACTTGTGTGGGACTGACGTACTGGGTGAACCCATTTGTGAACATCTGAAAATACAGCGGGAATCGCGGGCCGAATTCCCCGGCACCGGTATGCGAAAGAAGGTAGGCGTTATAAGCAAGAGCCGATTCGTCGACATAGAAGCCCGGTGGATTTTTTGAGAGACCCCATGTGTACGCGGCAAAAAGCAATACCATCCCAGTCACCCAGCCAAGGATTCGCACGCGTTTTCGTGTGAGGAGTGACGGAGCCGGCATGTCAGCAGCTGTTTATGAGTCGCTTACGTTCCTTTGTCTCAAGCGATACCAAAACCATATTGTCCATTCAAATTCGGCCATATAACATTTGTCGAAACGGTGCTGCAAGATAGACGCGCGCTAATTTACACATGAACGAGAGGTCTCCGAATCATCCTTCGATTTCGATCGTGATTCCTTTGTACAACGAAGGTTCTTACCTGAGCTCGTTGCTACGCGACCTCAAAACTGCGTTGGACGAGACGGGTTGCCCGTTTGAGATAATCCTGATCGATGACGGATCGCCGGACAACACCTGGCAAACAATTGTGGATCAGGCGCAGATCTTCCCTCAGCTGCGAGCCATGCGGTTAAGCAGAAATTTTGGAAAAGAGCTGGCGCTCTGTGCCGGCTTGGAACGCGCCCGTGGCGACGCCGTGATCGTGATGGACGGCGACGGACAACATCCTCCCTCGCTGCTTCCTGTGATGGTCAAAACGTGGTTGAGTTCCGGAGCGGATATTGTGCAAGCGGTGAAAGCCAAACGCGGGCGCGAATCTGCAAGCAGCAAACTTGGTGCGCTGCTATTCTATTTGATTTTGAACAAGCTCTCCGGCTTTGACTTGAAAGGCGCATCCGACTACAAGCTCGTGAACCGCAAGGTGCTGGATACATGGCTGGCCATGCGCGAGCGAAATGTTTTCTTTCGTGGTATGACTGCCTGGATGGGATTCACAACAATCCAAATTCCTTTCGAGGTAGGCCCCCGGCGTGCTGGAAAATCCGGATGGTCTTACTTTCGGCGAGCGAAACTTGCCTTGGTTGGGATAACTACCTTTTCATCGTTCCCGTTGCACCTTGTGACGTTTGCTGGCGTGATATTTTTTGTCTTTGCTGTAGGCCTGGGAATCCAGACGCTTTATCTGAAACTCGCCGGCCGGGCGTTTACTGGTTTTACAACGGTGATTCTTCTGGAGCTGATCGTCGCAAGCTTGTTAATGATTAGCCTTGGCATCATTGGAGAATACCTGGCGCGTATCTACGAAGAGGTTAAAGGGCGCCCGCGATACATTATCACAGACTCAATTGAACCGAAGCGATGAGGCTTACGTTGCTCCATATCAGCTAGAGCTGAATGTCAACAACTCGGTTTGAAAAGGTGCAAAGCACGTAAAGCTTTCGGTTTAGCAAAACGAGTGCTGATGCACCCTCGAGTTTGTCAGGCGCCTTCGGCCGTAGCGATGCCATTCTTGTTCCGTTAAGGCCGAAAACCAGAACTTCATCCGTCTGTGTGCTGGTCGCGTACATGCGATGCATTTTGTGGTCGATAACCAAATGCTGCATATACCACGCGCCCTGGATCTGGCGCCACTCGGGCACAAACCAGCTCGTCACAAATTGGCCATTGGTGTCGAAAATTTGAATCTTCCGGTTCACAGGGTCGGACACATAGACTCTGTTGTTCTGCGTATCAACAGCTACAGAGGTGGGCGTGCTAAATTCTCCGTTACCGGATCCCCGGCTACCCCAGGCTGCTAGCACGTCTCCATCGCTTGCAAATTTTATAACTTCTGCCCTGGATTCATCGACGACGTAAACAGAGTTATCCGATCCGATTGCTATTTCACGTGGAGCGTCAAACCCGGGATCAACACCCCTCCATTGCGCTACAAAGGTGCCATCGGAGTTCAGCTTCTGGACCCGGCGGTTTCCTGTGTCGGCAACATAGATGTAACCCTCCGAATCAACAGCGACGCCGGATGGTTCTCGAAATTCGCCGGGACCGTCACCTTTGGATCCGATAACCTTAAGAAACATCCCATCTGGTGAGAATCTTTGAAGTCTGCCGTTGTTTGTGTCCGCGATCAAAATGTTACCTTTAGAATCAATGGCCATGCCACGGGGAAAATCTAACTGTCCAAATTCCAATCCTTTGCCGCCCTCGAACATGTTAGTCGCACGAGCCGGCAGGGCCCGCAGGTTAGGAGGTTCAGTATCAGGTACTTTGTAAATTTTCAGCTGATCGTACCTGTTTTGCCTGTCATCGAATACTTTTGGAAAATAGGTCGAGTAGACTTGTTCGTTGGGACGTTTGACGAACTCGCCGCGGCGTAACGCATTGTCGATCGCCACGTACTTTATGTCATTTTCCTTCAAGAGGTGGAATACCTTGCGAGGATCTCTGCTCTGAAATAACTCCAGGTAGTCCTTATCACGTTTACTGGCGTCATAGCCGGCAGACCATGCGTAGTAAGGCCAGCCGTAAAAGACCCGGCGACCAGCCATTAACATGGGATGATTCACGAAGCGGTTTGTAAGAAAGATATCTCGCGGCTTCGTCTCTTTCATCAGCCAGTCGATTAATGCATCGTCCTTGTAAGCGACTTCGCTCCAGTAGGTGTTATGGATGGGAAACAATTCAATCAGGCCACCTGGAATGACGAGGATGAACAGAATGGTTGCAGCCAATTTGCCAGGTATTGTGATTCCTCCCAACGACAGGCGCCATAGGTGCCACAGCCCGAAAGCCACGAACAGGTTGGCAATGATCATCCAAATGTGGAAAAACTTCTGGTTCGCCAAAACTTCGATGGTGAATTGGAAGCAAAAAGCTATTGCAAGGAGGCTCAAAACTGCCAAAAAAACGCGGCGTTGCAGTTTACTGGCAAAAAACAAGGCCACGGCTATTAACAACCACTTAAAGCCAAAGCTGAAGCCGAGATACTTGATCACGTTCCAAACGGTGGGCTTATCAATCGTGTAACCCCAGTGGAGCAGCTTCGGCATCTGTGTTCTGCCAGTTCCGCTACTCAGATAGAGCATCTGTGGGAGCGCGATTAGCCCCGCAGGAATCGCCAGTGCGACCATTTGCAACCTAAGAGGACATACTACGAATAGCACGGCCAACACTACGAATGCTGCAATAAACACGGCGCTATTCCACATTGGCAGAAGTCCGAGCAGAAAACCTGAGAAAACAAAACCAGGTAAGGTAGGGCGAAGCCGTTGTACCGTCGTCCCAGCTGGCTGGCTCAGTTCGAGAACTGAGGTAGCAGACAACGAAGTGTCACGCGACGACTGAGAGGTCGCATCTAAGAAGGCATCATCGGGAGACAGCTGCGGCGTACTGCCAGACGGAACAGCTGGCTTTGCTGTTAGCGCGTCATCGGACGTTGAACCCGTAGCGCGTTTTGCATAGTAGCAGCGATACTCAATCACCAAAAATACCAAAACCACTAACAAAATCCCAATCGCACTGGCAAAGTGCCTTTGGTTGAGAAAGGTCACCTGTGACCATGTGCCCCATGCTTCGCCACGGTACGGAAAGATAGTCGGAAGGAATTCTTTCAAACGCGTGATGGCATGAATTGCTCCGCGAAATGACCCCTGCTTGTGAAGAAAAGGGACGTAAGAAAGGGATCCGAAGAAAAAGAAAAGGAGAGACCCCAGACGGCCAACTGTGCGAGAATCAAACAACGCTTCGCCGAGTGCCATGACAATCACAAGCATAGCGACGAGTGTGATGATGCTTAGTAGATTGAGGCTCCACGTTGGATCGAGACCAAGAAATTCCAGATTTCCAGCCTGGAAATAGAAGAGGAAATGATAGCGAATTCGGTCGCCGGAAAAGTGCGGGTATTCTGTTGGAAAATTCTGGCCCACTGCAAAGCTTTGCATGATGGCAGTGTTCGGTCCGAAATCGCTGTACTCGGGATTCGAGATCTGAAGTTTGCTTCCCGTCGTATTAAATGAAGCAAACATCATCCATGAAACGAGAATGACGTATGCTGCGATAAACGCCCAATCGCCCCAGCTTGAACCTTTTGGACGCGGTAAATAGACATTGCCCGGGTGATTCGGGATTGCCTCCCGCTTCCTCTCTGCGATTCTTCGTTTCCATTTCGGCCAGCAGAGCACCCCGGTTACCGCGAGGAAGAAAATTGCGTCGCCCCATAAAAGTGGTCGCCACAAGCGGGCACACGCCAGTCCGCCCAAATACGTTAACCAGGAGCTAAGCAGCAATCCTACCAGCACAGCTGTCGCACAGCGGTGCGGAACTGACACAAACCGATAAAATCGTCGACAGAGAACGTCCGCAAGACCAATGGCCAGCGCGAGGTAAATCAGAGCGAGCATACGCAATCCCTCTTTGATTTACCCACCTGCACAGGCGCGAATCGTAAACGCCTAACCCGCTCTGTCAAACGCATTACCCGGACGGCGCCGGGCGCGGAAGAGGCGTCGGAGGCGGGCGCGAAGTTGGATCGGGTCGCGGCGTGGGCGCCGGTGTCGGTGCCACAAACGCGTACACTTTGTTGTCCCCGGCCACATAGATATGCCCTCGAGCCACGATACCAGTCGTACTATAGGAGTGTGTGCCCGGCATTCGCTCTTTGTCACCTCCGCCGTCGTAGACCACAGCTCCCGTATCTGCGTCGTAGCCGTGTAATCGCTCGTCGCCTTGAATCGCCTCGCCGCCGGTACCCACGACCCAGACAATCACATTGCTAGTGCCGTCACTGCTAGTAACGAAAGGCGACCCGCAACCGCCGTTTTGCCTCACAGCCTCCCAGCCGCTCGCAATGGTAGGCGGACTTGTTGCGGTAACGCGAAAAGTGGAAAGCTTATGTTTGCTTGCGCGGAGACCTACATAGGCGCCCAGGTTTGTTCGATAGGTGACGGCCGCCTGGATGATGCTATTGCCAGGAGCAACGCTAGCCTGATCCAAAGGCAAACTGATCCCACCCAGATTATCGCGATCAAGCAGATAGCCGACAGTGTTCTTGCCAAGCGCGACCACCAGACGCGACGGCGTTGCACCCGGCACATCCACCAGCAACGGTCCGGAACTGCCGATATCCCAGTCAAAATTGTCCAGATCAAGCCAGTCTACTGGCGCCCAGTAATCGGTGGGCGAGCCGCTAAAGATGGGGCCGGGCTGAAATCGGATTACTGCTTCGCCACCCGCCCAAATTCCATCAGTATCGAAGGTATTCGCCGTCGTAACAAAAGGGTTCTTCCCATCGCTGGCGATACCGCCTACTCCCCATATGGCTCCGCCGTGGGTGCCGACGTTAATGGCCGCAGCCCACGCCGTAACGCCGGCTGGATTGCCAATTGGCACACCTATTAACCAGCCGTGATAGTTACTGCAATCCCTCATGCTTCCATACCCAACGTAAAGGATGCCGCCTACGATACCGAGAGCTGATCGTTGCTGTTGAATCGCTGGGACGAACTGAATGCCATCGTACGAAGCCATGGCTTCGACGTCCACGGGCCAGCCGAGCTTGATGTCGCCTGTGTCTACATCCAACGAGAAGATAAAATGTTTTTTCGTTGCTCCCCTGTCAGGTGTGACCATCGCGTTAAAGAAAAGGGCGCGTGAAGCGATATCCACTATGGGCGTCCCTATAATCCCCATGGGATCGAAGTCGCTGCAGATCAGATCGTCCATGGACACTGGCTCGCCCACGTTGCGCTTCCAAATGATGGAGCCGTCCAACGCGTCGAGCGCATACACGTTATTGGATTCAGTTACGGTAATAATCATCGGTCTGCCGCCCGATCCTTTATCGATGTAAAGCGGTTGTGCATGAACGTTGCCGACAATTGAGCCGTCGAAGCTCAGATCCCGCGTCAGATTGGCGGCAGCGCTCTGGGTAAAGGCAGAATCAATGTACAGACCGTCGCGCGAAGGGTGATTGTGAAACTGTGTAACGTTCACCTGCGCATTGACAGATGCGATTGCCACGCACAAGCAAACAACGCCTGATGAAGGTGCGAGACGGAACTGTTTCATCGTCCTGTCGTTGACGTTGACGTCCCTTTTACCATGACACGCACTCCGTGTGTCAAGTTGGCGGATCGTCAATGATCGACGACATTTGGTCGTTCAGTACCTTTCAGCGCGGGGTCGGGCGCGGTCGCGGCGCCGGGCGAGGTCTTGGCGTTGGAGTCGGCCTTATCGGCGTTGGAGTAGCAGTTGGAGTAAGCGTAGGCGTAGGAGTGACTGTTGGGGTGACACTGGGTGCAACTGTTGGAGTTACGGTGGCAGTTGGCGTCACTGTTGGTGTCGGGCTAAGTGTAGGTGAAGGTGTGGGTGTAGGCGTAGGGGTAGGCGACAAACCCGGCAATTGAAAGGCGTAGACTTTGTTGTCACCTGCGACATAGATGCGGCCTCGAGCTACAATGCCTGTGGTGCTGTAGTAATGGGTGCCTGCCATCAGTTCGTTCGCGCCGCCCCCATCGTAAATCACCGCGCCGCTGTTTCCATCATAACCGTGCAATCGCTGGTCGCCTCCCGTTTGATGATCCTCCGTGCCAACTACCCACACAATCATGTTATTTGTTCCGTCCGTTGATGTGACAAAGGGTGACCCGCATCCGCCACTGGCCCGGTTCACTTCCCATCCG
>DASREH010000086.1:0-27884 GCA_035652195.1 Candidatus Udaeobacter sp.
ACTAAATCTTCCGGGTTGAAAAACGCCTGCGCGTAAAGCAACGCCGGTGCGTACCACTGCCGCAAGAAAACAGATTGTTGAAACGATGAGAAGATTTCGGTCCACCAAAGCCTATTCTAGAGGCGCTTGGCTTTATGGCAACGCAGCTTGTATTCCCCAGGCCTGACGGTTAATCCTACATCCAGGCGACGCAGGGCTTCGGCAACCCTCACATCCGCGCTCATGGTGTTACTATTCAGCGTGTCACACTTCAGCGCCGGTGATGCTGATCTTTCAAGCAACGGTGGACGAATTTACGAGTACGTCCTAAACGGCAAAATATTGGTTGGTCCACAAAGGGCAGAACCGAGGAACTGCATCTGCGCGAACAATGCTGACTAGTCCATTGACGTTTGGCTCCAGGCGGCTAGCGTCGCGCCGGTGAGTTCCGACGTAATCGACAAATTGCGAGCAGCTGTGCGTGATGTTCCCGACTTTCCAAAGCAGGGCATTATATTTAAGGATATTACCCCGGTGTTGAGCGATCCCGCGCTTTTCCGTGCGTCTGTTGATCTGTTTTTGGAGCGTTGCCGTGCGAGAAACATTGACAAGATAGTTGGAATTGACGCGCGCGGCTTTCTGTTCGGAGCGGCAGTTGCCTATGAACTCGGGGTCGGTTTCGTACCTATTCGGAAACGCGGTAAACTTCCTTTCAAGACGGAGATTGCCAGTTATTCGCTCGAATACGGCGAAGCGGAAATGGAGATGCACGTCGATGGTATTCAATCAGGCGAGCAAGTTGTCCTGATCGATGACCTATTGGCCACCGGTGGGACGTCTGCCGCTGCATCTGATCTGATTCTCAAAGCCGGTGGAAAACTTCTCGAAGTGCAGTTTCTCATTGAACTGGAGTTTCTTCAGGGGCGTAAGCGGCTTGAGCAAGCGCCAGTTATTTCGTTTCTGAAATACTGATAGCGGCAATGATGTGCCGTGTTCGTGGACCCTGGCGACTCCCCGCGTGTCTAACGGATTTTGGATTTTAACGGTCCAATTCTAAATTGGAGAGCGATTTGGAGTTAAATGAAAGCGTCTCGTCATCTGGAACAGGTTTTGGCGCATGCGGCACGCCGTTTGGCGCCTACCGGTGCCGAACGTCCCACCGATGCGCTCCCGCTTTATAAGAAATTCCTCAAGGTCGAGGAACATCGGTTGCGCCTGAAGCACCAGGCGGGGGGAGGCGGTCGGGAGATTTGTGCCCGACGCGCTGAGCTGGTGGACGTTTTGCTCCAATACGTTTTCGAGGCTGCGGCGACGGCTGCTCACCGCAACGGCACTACTAAGATCCCGCTCGCGCTGATTGCTCTGGGTGGCTATGGGCGGGGCGAACTCAACCCGTTTAGTGATGTTGATGTAATGCTTTTGCATCATCAGGGAAAAAAAGGAATGTCGCCACATCTCGAAGAGATGGTGCAGCAAGTTCTCTATTTGTTGTGGGACAGCGGCTTTAAAGTTGGACATTCCACACGGTCGATCAAAGAAGCGGTGGCGCAGGCGAACGAAGATATGCGCACGAAAACTGCCATGCTGGAGTCCCGGTTCCTCGCGGGTGACGCCCACTTGGCACAAGAATTTCGGCGGCAATTCCGTTCGAAGTGCGTTAGCGGTTACGAACGGGAATACGTGGAGTTGCGCATGCACGATCAGGTCGCGCGGCACAAAAAATTTGGCGACAGCGTGTATTTGCAGGAACCCAACCTGAAAAGTGGGTGCGGGGGACTGCGCGATTACCAGAACCTGCTTTGGATGACTTACTTCAAAGAAGGTTCACTGAGCACGAATCAGCTGGTGGGAAAAGACTGGCTGAGTGAAAGCGACCAGCGGCGAATAGAAAAAGCCTATGATTTTTTGCTGCGCTTGCGCACGGCTCTGCATTACGCGACAGGACGCGCCACCGATATATTGCACATTAACTTACAAGAAGAGATCGCAGGACGCCTCAATTATTCGGGGAACGGCCAACTCCGCAGCGAGGAGCTAATGCGGGATTATTACGAACACACGCGGAACATCTTCCGGGTGACAGAACGTATCACAGAACAGTTTGTCAGCGGTTATGTCACAAGCAAAACGCGGTCGCTATTCAACTTTCTTCCGCTGTTGCGAGCGCGTAAAACGCCTGTGGGAGACTTTTTCTTTGTTCGCAATAATCAATTGCACCCGGCGGGCCGGGACGTTTTTCGCGATGATCCGGAGCAGATGATGCGAGCATTTCAGTTCGCTCAGGACCGCGACCTGGACCTGAGCCCCGAATTGGAAGACCTGCTAAGCAGAAGCCTTGGAGAGGTTACCCGCACATATCAATATGCACGCGGCCCGCGCGCAATCTTTAAAGCGATCCTGTCCCAGAAAGGAAAAGTCGGTCGTATTCTCCGGATGATGCATCGGGTTGATTTTCTCGGGCGCTACATTCCTGAATTCGGACAGCTTACATGTCTTGTACAGCATGAGTTCCTGCATCGTTACACGGCCGACGAACATACACTGGTGTGCATCGATAAGCTCGATGCTTTGGCGCAGACCATGGATCCAAAACTGATTCCGTATCGGAAAATTTTTGAGCAGCTTGAGGATCCATTTGTTCTTTATCTGGCGCTGCTGTTGCATGATAGCGGCAAGGCAGTGGGCGCGCGTCCTCACTCCGAAGCGAGCGCGCTGTTCGCCCAACGCGTCGCAGCACGATTGCAATTGTCATCCGAGCAGCGAAAAGCGCTCATTTTACTCGTCGATCATCATCTGACGCTTTCTCAGACAGCACAGCAAAGAAACATTGATGATCCCGCCACGGTGACCGACTTCGCTCACGTTGTGAAGCATCAAAGGAACTTGAATTCATTAATGCTCCTCACGCTGGCAGATGGCCAGGGCACCAGTGCAGACGCGTGGTCGGATTGGAAGGAATCCCTGGTATGGGAGTTATATCACGAGACCTCCCGATGTCTCGCGGATCAGCAATCGTACTACGAGCAGACGAAGGTTGAGCGTGATAGCTTGCAAAGCGCGGTAGCCGCGAAACTTCCGGCTGATTTTACAGCCGAAATTGAAGCGCACTTTGACTTCATGCCTGACAGTTATTTCCGTGCCAGCGATGTCCCTGACATTGTTCAGCATCTGCAATTGTTCCGGTCGTTTCTGGAGAGTGTCTCCAGGCAGGAAGTATCTCCGCTGGCTTTTGCCATCCAATGGAAAGCCGTTCCAGAGCAGGGTCACAGCGTTGTTACATTTTGCACCTGGGAGCGGGAGCGGTTATTGGCAAAAGTGGCCGGTTCCTTTTCAGTGGTGCCTTTAAATATCTTAAGTGCCGATATCTTTCCGCGCGGTGACAACGTGGCTCTGGGCGTCTTTCGAGTGTGCGACCCCCGTGGTCGGCCCGTTACGCACCAGCGTGATTTCACGCTGGTAGAGCAAACGTTGCGACGAGCGCTCGAAGACGAAACCTTTCATTTCCGTCCCTTGATTGAAAAAGCGAGACGCCAGAGCCGCCGTCTTGCAACTGGAATTGAATTTCCAACCAGGATTTCAATCGATAGCAAAACCCATCCCGTGTATGTGCTGATTGAGATTCAGGCACCGGATCGTATAGGCCTGCTTTACGATGTCTTGAGCTGTCTTGATCGCGAAAATCTTTTGGTCACGCTCTCTCGCATTAACACACAAGCTGGCGCTGCCATTGATACACTGTACGTCGTCGACCGGGCCACGCGCGGCAAAATTACCGACATGCAGCGCATCAAGGCAATTCAGCAGCATCTTCAAAATGCAATTTTAAGTGGAGGCGCTTCAAAACCGAAGTAGTAAGAAGCGCCCTGTGTGTTTCCTGATTCTATGAACGCTTTAATTCTGGCAGCCGGATACGCCACGCGCCTCTATCCATTAACGCTTAACAAAGCCAAGCCACTGCTCGTCGTGGGTGGCAAGCCAATCATCGAATGGGTCGTGGACAACCTCCGAGGTGTCCCCGATTTGGAGACCATCTATGTCGTGACAAATAACAAGTTCGCCGCGGATTTTCAGGCGTGGAGCGAGCTGTATCAAAAGCGACATCCCGAATTTCACTTCAAAATCATCAACGACGGCTCGAAGAGCGATGACGACAAGCTTGGCGCAATTGGCGATATCAATTTCGTTGTCACGCAGGAAAAGCTGAGCCAAAGCAGCCTGCTCATCATTGCGGGTGACAACTTGTTTACTGAGTCTCTCGAAGAGTTCGTTGCTTGCGCAAAAGGCAGCGCAGCAACTGTTGGAGTGTATGATGTTGGCAATCCTGAAGCGGTTAAGAAGTACGGCAACGTTCTAATCAACCAGGATGGGATCATCACGCATCTGGAAGAGAAGCCACAGAACCCGCGTGGAACTCTTGCTGCAATCGCATTGTATTACTACTCCTCGGAGGTTCTCTCCCTGCTGACCACGTATCTTGCCGCCGGAAATAACGCCGATCAACCGGGCCGGTTCGTGCAATGGCTGCACACGCGTAAACCTGTGAACACGTTCCAGATCAAAGGGAGATGGCTCGATATCGGAAGCAAAGAGACGCTGGCAAACGCGGATCAAATTCTGGCTGCGCCACGTTGAACCTTTTAAACGTTGAATCGTTAAACCCGATGTAACGGTTCAACAAATTACGTCCTTATTTCAAGCGTCCTTCGTCAAACTCGATCAAATCGAAATAAGTCCGAATATCCTTGCGTCCTTCGCCACCGGCTTCCTTTAAAAAATGGAGAAAACGAGCTTTCTTTGCGGCGGTATCCGGATGCCGTGAAATCATTGCCTGGTTCCACTGTTCGATGCTATCCGGCGAGTGCTGCACACCATTCGCCTGGATCCATTTCAGAATTGCGTCATCTTCCTCGAGTCGGTTTGCCGCTTCTTCAAACGCGTCCCCATCAATCTTTAAGAATGCCAGCAGATGTTTATCGAAGCCGACGGTTTTATAGTTGTAGCCATTAAGCAGGCCTTTGCGATGAAGCCTGGCCTTATCGATTAAGCGCGGCAGATGGACGTAGCCGCCGAGTTTCTCGTAAGGACTGCGAGGATGCAGTCGTTGCATGGACAGATCGTACTAAGTGGCGTGCAAAGGTCTCGGTGACATCCCAGAAAAGTCGTTGTCCAGAACCGAAGCGACATCCGGTTTCTGCTCCTGCAACAATTCCCCCTGCGTAAGATCGGCGCGCCCAATCACAAGTTGACCCGAAAACATGCCGCCCTTGTCGACTGAAATCGCTTTTGCGGTGACATCTCCTTCCAACGCCCCTTTTTTCTGAATGTCCACCGTTTGAGCAACAATTTCGCCCGACATTCGTCCCCGAATTTCAATGCTCTCCGCCTGAACACGCCGGAAACAGTGAATATCGGCTTTCCGATCGACTATAATGCGTCGCGCACTAATACGGCCGGGGATCTTGCCTGCGAAGTTGATGGTCGCGGTGTCCTCGCAATGCAGGTTGCCACGCAACCTGCCCTCGATTAATGCGGACTGGCAAACCACGCTGCTGCTGCCAAGGTCGCCTTTGCCCGTGAGATGAACGTTCCCTCGTGTCCGAATCGTGCGACTGAAACCGCTGGTAATTTTATAGTCGCGGAGATCAATGTGTGCGCTGCACCCCGGGCAAATTGTTGAAGTGGCCGTGCCACAAACCTGCTGTTTCCGCTTGCATTCGAAACACTCGATGACAGCGCTGCGCTGCCGTTTCCAAAAGTCTTCGAATTTGCCGAAGATAGAAGAGGCAGGAGCGGCCGGTACAGCGGGCGCCTCTTCCCGAACCCGCAGCTTTAAGCCCGGTTTTGGAGTAAACGGAGAAAAATAGCGGCCGCACTGGCGGCAAATCGAACTCTTCGCCGCTGCATACTCCATCTGCTTGAAGCCACAGTGTGGACATTCCACACTGACTTTTGCAGGCGACGGACTAGCCACCGGACGCTAACCCCTGATTTCCCTGATTAGCGCCCTCCGAACGCTGCCTTGATCGGCTCGTTGGATCGCACGACTTCCGGCCGCGCTGGCGCCTTTGAGGAAACCGCGCCGCTGGTAACTTCGGATTTGCCGATAAAGGTCGCTCCCTCCTCGATGACAAGACGCGCGGCTTTTAAATCTCCCTGCAACGTGCACTTTGATTTTAACTCGCAGCGCTCAGCGACCGTGATGTTGCCTTGCACTTTGCCAAAGACGGTGATCGATTTGGTTTTAATCTCGCCGCGGATGTCCGCGTTTTCGCCAATCGTCAAAACGCCGTCGGAATTGATTTCTCCTTCGACCTTCCCGTCGATGAGAAGCTCCTTTTGGAATTTGATCGAGCCTTTGATTTCGACATCGCTCGAGAGGATGTCCTTGCCACCGTGATCTGCCATAGGTTTTGGTTTATCTATGATTGTTGTTGTTATTGGTTCTTCGCCGTTCGCAGGATGATTATTCTCATCTATACCCGAATACCGCGGTTTCTCCGGAACTGGCGGCGTCGGCTTTTGCGGGACGAATCTTTTGAGCATCGGGTAGTATTGTGACACTCGTCAACATCTGTCAATGGATTCTCATCACTATCATGAACTTTTTTATCGTGCGATCACTCGGTAGAGTTTGGCGACGTTGTTTTGAGCGGATAAAATGAGAAACGGCGGCACTGTACTTGGACTTTCGTCAAGTACCGTACAGACAGGATGTTCGGGCACGGGCATGCTCACGATCGTCGCGGAGTTTTGGCCCGTTCGCACGGAATCATAGGCAATAATCCAGGCCACCTGGCGATTCTCCAGCAGTTTACGAGCTGTCCCCCAATCCTGACTGAGAAAAAAACGTGCGCTAGCTTCAATTCCAGGCAGGCTTTCATGCGAACTGCCTGCCACGCCCGGCTGATTCGACCAATACGCGATCTCCGGAGAGAGCCACCACGGAGCGAGAAAGGGCTGAATTGCCGTCGAACGCAAATTGAGCGCCATGTCGCGCAGTTGGATTGCTTCATTGCGACGTGCCACGCGGTCAGCCTGGTGAATTTCGTTTGGCCAAATCTTTTCGTCCCAGTCCCGCAAAATAGGAAGAACCGATAGGAGAAATAGAATCCAAACCGCAATGCGCGATTTGATGACTTCAAGTAAATTCGGCAACACCAGGGCAAAGACCAGCACAAAGAAATAACCCCAGCGTGCCTGCCAAATTGTCAGAAGGTAGGTGGCGATGAGAAGCGCGAGAACGAATGACGGCGTGGATTCATCACGGGTGCGTCTGCTTCTGGTTAGCCGGAGCCAGATGAGGAACGGCGTTACCAAAAGCAAATAGCCGCACCAGCGCAGCCAGATTGGATTGGCCGGCGAGATATGCGCGAGTTCGCCAATTGTGCTCGCCCAATTTCGAAACGGCGCATTCGCAGAGAGGATCGAAAGTGATGGAATCCGGTGCTCAAACAAAAGCGCGAGTGCGATCACAACCGCAAAGCACGTCCAACCGATTCGCCGAGACGATGCGAAACCTATTCCCGGATTTTTCACTGTGGCTACAAGCAGCACAATGAGAAACAACACGAGCGACTCGTAGGCCGAAGTCCAAATAGCAAATCCCCAGACGATTCCGCTAACGATGCTCCATCCAATCGCACCATGATTTGAAACGGCCTGCGTTTTCGCTTGCAGACGCCATTCTGCGCAAATGGCAATCGTTACAAGCAAGATCAGCAAGGATTGATGATCAGGCCTGCCAAGTTCGGTTCCATGAACAAGGATGGGACTGATCGCGTACAGGATCAGCGTGACCCAGCGATAGCGAAAGTTCATGCACCACCACCAAAGAAACCAGCCCCCAATCATCCCAAGCAAAGGTGAAACAAGTGCCCCAGCCAGATCGAGTGACTCTGTGGTGAACGGCTTTAGCGCGATCGACAACCCAAGAATAAGATAGTCTAACGGCGCAGTGGTGTGAGGAGTGGTTCCTGCCGGGAAGTTCTCAAATTCGTGGTGCCGTACAATCAATCCAGGATGTTCTGAACACATCCGGACGCGCGTCATCCGTGCATAACAATCCGCGTCGGTGAAATAGACCTTTCCGCCGACGAATACATCCTGATAGTTCGCGCAGCGAGTCGTCAGGATCAGCACCGTCAGGATGATCAGTCCAGTGACGCTCAGGGTTCGGCGAATCACTGAGCTATCCCAAATCCGAAGTTTCGAATCGGCAATCCAAAATTTAGCGGGTTAGTTTATTGATTTGTCGCCCGCAGCGCTATGCACGCTTCGAAAACCTCAGTTCCAATCTTTCAGGGGTAAGGACTCGTGGCCCTTGGACGGCACCGTGTCGTCGCTGGTAATGTGGGCGTTTTCCGCGGCGGTCTCAGGACGGCCTTATTCCAGGTTTAAGAACCACTTTGATACAGCCGTCTTCCTTATCCCGAAATGTTTTGTAAAGTTCTGGGCCTTTTTCCAGGGGAGCGTTATGGGTAACTACGAACGAAGGGTCGATCTCGCCGGAATCGATCTTTGCCAACAAATTTTGAGTGTATCGTTTTACGTGTGTCTGACCGCTCTTCATGGTCAACCCTTTGTTCATGAATGCTCCGAACGGAATCTTGTCGGTGAAGCCGATGTAAACCCCGGGCACGGAGATGGTGCCGCCTTTGCGGCAACACCAGATAGCTTCTCGTAAAACATGCGCGCGATCAGTAGCGAGAAACACGGACGCCTTTGTTTTATCCAGAAGCGCATCGAATGAGCCGGTGGCGTGCGCTTCTGCGCCAACAGCGTCTATGCAACGGTCAGCTCCTCGGCCATCCGTCATTTCCTGAATTTGTTCGTAAACAGTGGCGTCGCTCTTTTCAAAATTGATTGTCTCGGCTTTCCCATGCTTGCGTGCCATTTCGAGACGCTCCGGGACCCGGTCGATCGCGATAACACGGCCGGCGCCAAACATCCAGGCGCTCTGGATACAGAATTGGCCAACTGGCCCACAACCCCACACGGCAACGGTATCGCCAGGTTCGATCTGGGCATTCTCGGCTGCCATGTAACCGGTCGGAAAAATGTCGGATAAAAACAAGACCTGTTCATCGGTTAGCGAGTCGTTTTCGATTTTAAGCGGGCTTACGTCGGCATAAGGCACTCGGAGATATTCCGCCTGCCCGCCAGGGTAATGACCCGTAAGATGTGAATAGCCGTAAAGGCCGGCCGGCGCGTGTCCCATGAGCTTCGCCGCTTTTTCCTTGTCGCGATTGGTCCGGTCGCAACAAGACCAGAGCTCTTTTTTACAAAAGAAACATTCGCCGCAGCAAATAGTGAACGGGATCACTACACGATCACCTATCTGGAATTTTTTTATAGCGCTTCCAACCTCGACAACTTCACCCATCGGTTCATGACCGAGGATGTCGCCTTTTTCCATCGCAGGCATGTAGTGGTCATAAAGATGTAAGTCCGAACCGCAGATAGCAGTGGACGTGATTCTTACAATGATGTCGCGCGGATCTTCGATGATCGGGTCCGGAACCGTGTCGCAACGAACATCACCTTTGCCGTGCCAGACTAATGCCCTCATGAATGTACCCTCCTATGTTTGATTCTTCCTGAGTGATCGCGTGCCACTGCGGAAACAGACGTGTTGCGTTCGATGCAATCGCCTATGGAAGGCTTTTATTTCTTGAATAACACGTCTGCCTTCGCGGCGCAGCGCGAACAATTTCTGTTATGAAATCAAGCGACGGGAAAATTAACGGAGGCCGATCGTTCGCTGTCGTTACTGGCGCATCGAGTGGTATCGGGTTTTATCTGGCAAAAGAATGCGCCGAAAACGGTTACGATTTGTTGATCGCAGCGGACTCAACAGAGCTTGAGCAGGCGGCGGATAAACTTCGATCGACTGGAATAAACGTTGAAACGGTGGAAACGGATCTGGCGACCAGCGAAGGAGTCGAGGAACTCTATGAAGCTACAAGCGGCCGCGTCGTAGACGTTCTGATGGCAAATGCCGGCCACGGACTGGGTCACGCTTTCCTTGATCAGGAGTTTGAGGAAGCGCGTCACGTGATAGATACCAACGTCACTGGAACCGTTTACTTTGTCCATAAGATTGGGCGCGACATGCGCGCCAGAGGTACGGGAAGAATCTTGTTTACCGGGTCGATCGCCGGATTTATGCCAGGCACATACCAGGCGGTTTATAACGCCACCAAGGCGTTTATCGACTCCTTTTCGTTTGCATTGCGCGCCGAACTGAAAGATTCCCGGGTCACTGTCACGTGTTTGATGCCGGGCGCGACAGATACTGACTTCTTCGCACGGGCTGACATGCTCGATACAAAGGTCGCGACTGACAAAAAGGATGATCCCGCCGATGTTGCAAAGGCAGGATTCAAGGCAATGATGGAAGGAGAGGGCGACGTTGTTACTGGCATGAAGAACAAGCTGATGACAACGGCGGCAGCTGTTATACCTTCAGGCATGCTGGCAGAACAACATCGCAGAATGGCTGAACCGGGTAGCGGAAAAAAACAAGTTCGGCAACGTAAGGCGAAGTCGTAATAACAGGTTACGCGCTGCTTTGTTTCTATTGGTCAACGGGAAGGCAGGCTCTCCAAGCATTCCTCGACGGGACGTCATATCACTCTCTTAGGATTTTTCTTTCAACTGTTATAGGCCGCTCTTCGATCCTGTTATAGGTCATTCTGGGCGCCTCTGACGGCGCACCACAGGCTGAGCCAAAGACATCAACGACGCAGCAAAACATCCGTGAAACCACGGGGCTGGTGATTTGCGAAACTCAAGAGGGATGCCCCGACAAGGCAAGACCCTCCAATAGGAAACAACAACAACCAACGAACCGATAAGTTATGAAGCTAGACACCCTACAAAAACTGTACACAGAGGAATTGCGCGACCTCTACAACGCTGAAAACCAGTTATTAAAGGCACTTCCAAAGATGGCAAAAGGTGCGTCATCTGAAGAGTTGAAAGACGCTATCGAAAAGCATTTGGAACAAACCAAAGGCCATGTTCAAAGGCTTGAACAGGTCTTTAATCAGCTTGGCGAAAAAGCAAAAGGTAAGACCTGCCGCGCCATGAAAGGGCTTGTTGAAGAAGGGTCTGAAATTCTCGAACAAGATGGCGATGATTCTGTAATAGACGCAGGCATTATTGTCGCCGCACAGAAGGTCGAACACTATGAAATGGCCAGTTATGGCAGTGTTCGTACGTTTGCCAATTTGCTGGGACAAAACAAAGCAGCGGAACTTCTGCAAGCCACGCTCGATGAGGAGTCTGAAGCAAACGAACTTCTCAACACGCTGGCCGAAACCGTCGTAAACCCGGAAGCGTTGATGGAGACCCAGCTTGCAGACTCAGGTTCGAATCGATAACCGCGCGCGAATAAATAGCCTTCATAGAAATAAGCGCATGAAAAATTATCACGAAACAATCTCGGTGCTCGACGAGCTGATACAAACGCTGAAAGATGGGCAGCAGGGGTTCGAACAAGCCGCTGAAGGCGTCAAGGATTCTCAGTTAAAATCGCTGTTCAATGAATACTCTCAGCAACGTTCTCGGTTTGCGCGTGCGTTGCAAAATCAGGTTCGCACGCTGGGCAAGAGCGAACCTGAGTCCGACAGCAGCGCTATGGGTGCATTGCATCGTGGATGGATCAACCTGAAATCGGTGCTTAGCGGGGGAGATGACCACGCGATCCTCGCTGAATGCGAACGAGGGGAAGATTCGGCGGTGGAGGCTTACCAAAAGGCGTTAGATGACGACTTATCCCCGGATGTATACGAGCTGGTTGCTCGTCAATTTACCGACGTTAAGGCAGCGCACGATCGAATCAGGAACCTGCGCGACACCAGAAAAGGGTGAGTAAGTATACCTCGCGCTTAAGTCCACACCCTTTGATCCGACGCCAGGTTACTACGAGCGGCGTGGACGTTTTTTGCATTATGAACTCAGAGGGAATTACGCGACGACGCGCGATCAGCACCATCGGTGCAGCCGGAATTGCGACGCTAACCGGTCAAACGCCTTTAGATAGCCAAGGAGACAAGCACGCTATGACGACGAAAAAATTGGAAGATCCGACAACGAAATACCCAAAGCCACCATTTAAGGAGCAGTCTCAGCCTTGGCCGGGATTGGCGAGCAAAATGGATCCCCGTCCGGATCACGGCGAAACAACTTACAAGGGATCCGGCCGCTTATTGGGCCGAAAGGCGCTCATTACTGGCGGTGATTCCGGGATGGGGCGCGCTGCAGCGATCGCATTCGCACGGGAGGGCGCGGATGTGGCGATCAATTACTTTCCCACTGAACAGCCGGACGCTGATGAAGTCCTGGCTTTGATTAAGGACGAAGGCCATAAAGCGATCGCGATCCCGGGCGACCTGCGCGATGAAGCATTCTGCAAGAAGCTCGTTTCCGAAGCGGTGCAACAACTCGGCGGCCTTGACATTTTGGTCTGTAACGCAGCTCGACAACAAACGCGCCCGTCACTTCTCGATATTTCCAGCGAAGATTTCGACGCCACAATGAAAACCAACGTTTACGCACCGTTTTGGATCATTAAAGCTGCCGTCCCGCACATGCCAGCCGGTTCGGTTATAATCGGCACAACCTCAGAGCAGGCCACTGATCCGTCGCCCGAGATCTACGATTACGCGCAGACAAAAGCTGCGACAACGAACTACGTGCGGTCTCTTGCGAAACAACTTGCGCCGAAAGGCATCCGTGTAAATGGCGTTGCTCCGGGACCGATTTGGACGCCATTACAGGTGAGCGGGGGCGCGACGATGGAGAAGCTCAAACAGTTCGGCGGCCAAACTCCGATTGGACGGCCGGGGCAGCCGGCAGAACTCGCTTCAATTTACGTGCAGCTTGCGGCGAATGATGCAAGCTATACGACTGGCCACGTATACGGTGCGGCCGGCGGAAGCGGCCAACCTTGAGATTGGCGAGCAATTGCGCTGAGGCACGGCGAAATTCCTAAGCCAAGCTGTCGGCTCCTCTTACGATTTGCGCGTAGTCTACGTAACTGATTCGGGCCAGATAGTTTAGGCTCTTCCTGCTCGACTCTGGTGGGGTAATCGTCTGATTCCCTTACATTTCCAAAGCATAGATCGTAATCTTTGGCAATTGGTCCTATGGGACATTACTGGTTGATTGACAGCCCCTTACAACAGCTTAACTCTCTACTGTCGGCTTGGCACACCGTCTGCTTTTGTTGAGACCACTTAAATCTTGTATGAAGCTAAAACCTATCTCCGCCGGTAAGCTGGGGCTGCTTTGCACAGCTGTATGCGCCACACTCTTAGCGTTTAGCAACCATGCTAACGCTCTTACTCTTGCCATCGGCGACGGCCATGAACTTGGCTTCGTCCATAACGGCACCGCCATCGGAAACAGCGACCGACTGAATTATGTTAACCATTTGATTGGCATGGCTCTCGGGACAACGGATCAAGCGTTTGGACAGACCTTTGATCGTTCGAATCACGCCTTCGCTTTATTGCCGCAGGGAGTATTGGCCGGCAGCGTAAAAGGGACCACTACAAGCATCAATCTTGGTGCTGGCGGTTTGTATACTTATTTGTTTGTGAAGTATGGCGGTGCCGCCTACGGAGCTGAAGTGTGGTACGTTGGAGACCTGAGTGGCGTGATTACCATTCCGGCAGCTGTGGGCAGGCATGGTCTGTCGGGATGGATGCTTTTCGGTCCCGGCTGCGGGGCTGTTCCAGACAGCGGGACTACGGTTATGCTGCTTGGCATGGGCTTCGTCGCGCTTGGTACAGTGCGGCGCTTCCTGAAGCGCTAAGCAATCTAACGATTTTTCTCGGAGATAAGTGGCCGTCCTTAACAGGCGGCCACTTTTATTTTTTGCTGCGGTCGACGCTCTTTATCGCTTTTGAGGAGGCTTACTTTAGTGACTAGCACTTTCCGCTCTGAGATGTTGCTTCAGGTAAACCCGCGTGTTCCGCTCTCTCCATTACACCTGCGATAAGCGCCTTATTTGGTGCTACTGTTTCGGGACTTGTAGATTTCCAAGTCCTGCGCCATGCGATGCTCCGTAAAGTCAGTGAACACCATCATGCTCTCCCGTCGTAGCACAGCGTAAAACGGAGGCGAGAATCAACAGAACGTTGAGGAGCGATGCCCAAGACGTTATCCCATAGATTGTCTCTGGTAGCCCTTGATTGTTCTTTAAGGCGGGAAATTGACGGTAACAGTGTTAGAGCATGTCTGCGTTCCCGCTTCACACACCTTGTACATGAAGCTGGCCTGGCCCGTTGTGCCGGTGGAGTCGTCATACGAACCATCGTTTGGCGTTGTAGCAATCACAAGTCCATCGCGGTAGACGTCGATGTTCGGCGAGTTGGCCCTCCTCCACTTGAGACGCGTCGAATTTATACCGTGTACCTTCTTCCCCTGGGCTGTGAGCTGAATGCGTGAAGGGGTCGCCGTAGGCGTAGCTGTTGCTGTAGGAGTCGCTGTTGCAGTCGGAGTCGGGCTCGGAGTCGGAGTTGGACTTGGAGTTGCACTCGGAGTCGGAGTTGGAGTTGGACTTGGAGTGGGTGTAGGGCTCGCTGCAGCGAATTGGAATTTGCCGATGCGGGTAAACCAGTTCGCGCTACTGGTTACGGGGTAATATTCGTGGGTGTGCCAAAAAGTTAGATTGTCGGCAGGATCGACGGTTAGCATGCTGTAATCTCCCCAACGTCCGCTCGAGTGAGTTTGATGGCCTGCACCAGCAGTCATCACGGCTTCGCCCTGGCCTAAATTATTCAACGGATCGGCAGCCAGTCGCCCGGCATAACGAATGGAAGGCTGCTGCGTTGCACTGGAGGTGGAGTAACCGATTGCCATATTCCCGTTTTGATCCACGGCGATGCTAGGCATCCATCGCCACAATCCATCGTTGCCATTCGTCCAGCTTTGTTGTTGCACCGGCGCAGCGGGAAAATTGCCACCAGTGACGTTCATTTGGTACCAGCGAATAGCGGTGGGTCCATTCGGATAGTTTAGAATGACAGTCTGCGACGCCCACAATGACTCTGTGCCGCCACTATTTTGATAAACAAGCGGAGTCATAATTTTGTCGCCCAAGGTGTCTAGCTTTTGCGTCGTGCCATTCTGAGGCACAAGGAGCGTGCCGCTGTTGGTGAATGCGTCAACGAACCCTGCTACAGTGACATTCGCATTTGGGGTATGATTGACGCCGATGCCAAGAGTCGAGTTTGCTGGTGTGCCAAAATCGACATGAAACATCCAGCCGTGCACCTGAGTCAAAGTCACTCCGCCCGTGGCGGGACTATCGACAGAAATAAGAAACTCATCCCGGCCGAGGGGAGGCGGCGAACCAGTGCGAAAACCGGCTGGAACCAGACTATAAGAATCGCCCAGCCCGGCAGGCGGGATAGTAAAGGCAATCGTATTAGCAGGTCCGCCGCTGAGCATGGAGGCGCGGTCGAAAGCAAACACCCGCACGCCTTGAAATCCAAGAGTAAGGCCATTGAACAAGTTAACCGTCAGGTAATAGGCATTTTGTGCAGGCGTTCCGCCGCTGTTCCACATGGCTAACTTTGGGTAATCACCAATCCAGGTGGGATGTGATGGGTCGTGCTGAATGGCATAGAGGAACCAGCCTCCACTGACCGGATCGCCGGTCTGAGATACTCCGACACATTGATAGAAAGGGCCCGAACCTGGCAGCGATCCGGGAAAGGCAAAATCACTTACGACCCACCGGTCGGCCTGGTGATCATAAAAAACGAACCCATCACCATTGTTGAATCCCGAGCAAGGAGTCCCGACCAGGCTGAGGAAGAACGAATTATAGGTCGTTCCATTCGGGCCATTGAGCGGATTACCGTTTTTATCGAAGATCTTGATCGAGCTGTTAACCGACTGGACGTAATGATTCGGGCCAACATCCCCATCGGTATCAGGCGGCAAACACAAACAACCGCTCTGGCTTGAATTCATGCCGTCGAAAGTCAGCAGCGGCGCTGGCATTGTAGGTGCCGGCGGTGCGATTTGCTTCACCAACGTCTCGAATTGCAGGTAATCGGATTGCTTGGTTGAGCTTGGAATTTCCGGGTGGGGATAACGGGTTAACCGCTTCTCTTCGATCTCCGCGTTTGGCGCAACGTAAGGAAGACTTCGCAAATCACTATTTTGAATAACGGGTCCTGTCAGCCGCAGCACGTCCGGTGTTTGCGTACCCGGAGCGTCCTGTACGTTTACGGATTGATTGCTTTGCTGAGTTGGCCTTGCGGATTGTGTTTGGGCGAACAGCACCGCGGCGAGTGCCCCAAGGCACAAGACGGCAGCGAGTAAAACGCGGAAATTAAAGAAGGCAGATTGCGAAGTGGATTTCTTTTTCATTGGATGAAGTTTGAGCAGGGATTTTCAGTGGAGCGTTTCCTGTTTAATGAAGATCGATGAACCAGTCAATGCGTTTAAGTTGCCAAAATCGCGAGGGGTTCAGATGTCTGGCTTTTGAATCACTTTGACATTAATGTTTGAAACACACCTGGCTGAAATCTACCAATCATGGCGAGGTCAGAGTCGTGCCTGGTATTGGTCCTTGGATTAGAATGCGCATCGTTGCTGTTGTATTACTGCTGTCCGCGAGCATCGCTGCGGAGGCGATGTCACACTCATTTGTTTGTAAGCCGAGCGGGCGATTGGGCCAGCCGATACGTTTCGAATTTTACGGCGATGCGAGCCGACGTTCGAAGACCGATATCAAGTCATTCACTGTTTCTATGCGGACGGCCAACGACCGGTGGAAGGCGATGTGGTCCATCGCGGGGGGGACCACTCTGACACAGCCGATCAAGTACGGAGTTACGCCCCCAGGTTTTACCACGATGATCCGGCCACAAAAGCTTATTCCCGGTCGCGTGTACGCCGGAGCCGCTTCCGATGGAAATGGAGGCTCATGCAGCGTGACTTTTGGATTCGATAAAGACGGGAAGATGGTCTTTCCCGATTCATTCGACCGATGAATGCGAATGAAAGCATTAGCCACGCACCAAGGCAGGGCATCGGAAGCCGTGGATACGAAGCTCGTCAAAAGAATTGATTGTGAATTATCTGGTTGTTGTTAGTTGCCGTAATGAAGATTGGTGTTCGCCTGCTCATTCCTATCACCACTCAGCTGTGCGGTGATAGAGACAAGTCGCTGAGTCGCTCCGAAGCTTCGTGATAGCCGCGCGTATTTCGCGCTCTTCAAAAGTTACAACTGCGCAACCTTTATGACTTAGACGCCGGTACATTCGTACCCAACTTGGTAGGCGTTAAGAAAATCGATAATCAAAATTCAACTCAACAAAATGCGCATGAATAAACTTTTAACTACAATATCAATCGGTAGCTTCGTGGCTCTGTTTTCAGTCGGCATTGCCCAGGAAGAATCCAACATTAATCAACAAGCGCCGGGAGCGGTTGACGGTTCTACGCGGCTGGAAGCTCGCCTCCAACCTGTAATTGCTGTCGACGCGAGCGGGCAAGCGAGATTAGACGATGATGCCGGCACGGCGAACGACCGTTTCACCGCTGAAGTGGAGATCGCGAAAGCCGATTTCGAAGAGCTCGGGATCACTCGTGGGAATGGCTTCAATGATGAAGTCGTCCAACTGCGTATCGTTCGTGGGGGTGTGGTGATTTTCAATAATCGCCTGCAGTTTTCGAGGAACCTTGTAAACGACATTACATTTGAAACCGACATTAGCGGCGCAGCCGCGCCACAGTTGCAGGCTGGTGATACGGCGCGCGTCATCGTGAATGGCCATTTCACATTGCGCGGCAGATTCCAAGTCGACTAAGCAGGGTTAAATTCAATGATAGAGGCCGGCACGATGAGCCGGCCTCTTTTTAACTCTGTGGCCAGATCACTCGTTCCAACTGCTCATCGATCAACACACACATCACTGCTGACGGATTAATTATCTGCACCGACCTCTTCCTTCGACGGTTAACTTGCAATAGGCGCGGCGATCATGCTGAAAAGCCGTGGATCTTAACATGCGCTGACGCGTAACGATTTTGTAACCTATTCCCACACAATTAAGGCAACTCGGAGCACAGGCAATAGCGATTACCGGCCATACAGAATTTACGTTTATCAACCGTACAAAACACACCATATGAAACCCACTACCTCGTTCGTGTTCATCGCAGCGGCTGCACTTAACCTTTCGGCATGGTCGAACCTTTCGGCGCAATGGCTAAAGCAGAGCCCTTATCCGACGAACCTTGACCTCTACACTGTCGCCTTCACCTCGCCAACACACGGATTTGTCGGTGGCCAGAACAGCCAGTGGGACACCAGTGGCGGACTGTGGGAAACGCTGGATGGTGGCTCGACCTGGATGCAGCGCAATGTGCCGATGTCCTCCTCCGATCCGATTAATACAATATTCTTTGTGGACGGCCAGCTCGGCTGGGTCATGGGCAACGGTACATCGCCGAACTGCTGTCACGAACGCACGCTGGATGGGGCTGCGACCTGGCAGCCTTTCAACGGGCCGATCGGAAGTACCTACGATGTGCGCTTTCTTACACCCGACTTCGGACACGCACTCGGCAACTACGGTTTCGCCATCACGCGCAACAGCGGTGTGAGCTGGAGCTATGCACCGAATAGCATCCATTACATAGATTTTCGGAACACCTCCCTGGGCCTGGGCTCTTCCGTAAATGGACTCTATCGCACGACTGACGGCGGGCTGAGTTTTACGCGGGTGCGCGCCGGCAGCACATCAAATGCGCGGTTTATTAACGATACTATCGCACTGGCTTTGACTAACGACGGCCGCATCCTCCGCTCCACCGATGCTGGTGTGTCATGGACCGATCGCGGTGCATCCCAGGGTACGACGAGCTTGCTAATTCTCAGTGAAACGCAGGCCATCGCGTTCCGAGCCGATGGTCGCGTCCTGAATACGTCGAATGCCGGGATCACGTGGACTGACCGCGGCGTCGCCGCACCTGACGGCGTCGTGAGTTGGGCGGTTGTGGCCGGGGGAACTGCCGTGCTTGTATCCGGCGGCGGTGACGTGTGGCGTACAGCCGACGGCGGCGTCACGTGGACTGAGACGCTAGACGGTCTCGGCGATCTTCCGGCGTCCTGGGGAGTCTCTTTTAGGGACGAGCAACAGGGATGGATTGCCGGCGTTCACGGTCTCGTATTCGCGACCACCGATGGCGGCATCACTTGGCATTCACTGAACAGTGGCAACGGTGCCGAGATCAATGACATCGAAATGTTCGACAGCCAGCGCGGGCTGGCTGTGGGGTTGAACGGCTACGTGTTCCGCACTGTCGACGCGGGGGCGCACTGGAACGTGGATCGCCTGAAGGTCACAGGTGTCGTAGTGTTCCGAAACGAAACCCTCAATGCGGTCAACATCGTCGATGACCAATTCGCGGTCACCGTTGGCGACGACGGAGTCGCGTACAAGACGGCCGACGGCGGAGTAACCTGGGCCTCCATTGGTTATCCGAACCTTCCCGAGACGTACAATATTTCTGACGTGCACTTCCGTTCACGCAACGAGGGTTGGATTGTGGGACAGGATCTCGATTTCGGACACTTTCGCACCGTTTATCATACCACTAACGGCGGCCAGACTTGGACGCGGCCCTTTGACGACACAGCCTCCTTCATCGCAGTAGAGTTCGAAGGTGAGCGCGGTTGGATGGCGACTCTCGGTAGCCGCTTCCTCCGCAGCACGAACGGCGGCGCGAGTTGGACCGAGGGTAACCTGCCGAATAACGTGCTGGGCACAGCACCGACCACGCTTGACATGCAGTTCGCTTCGGACGGACTCACCGGTTATGCCGTTGGCTGGGACGGCTATGTCGCCAAGACAACAAATGGAGGCATTTCATGGGTACTCCAAAATACGGGTACTACCCAACGCCAGCTTTCCGATCTTGCGATTGTAAGCCCCAGCGAAGTGTGGGCGTCTACGTACAACGGCTACGCATACCACACCACAAACGGTGGCACTACTTGGATTGCGGAGCCGGTTAACACACGGGCGAACGACTTCGCTTCTTTCGAAGGCATCGCCGTGGGATCGAGCGGCGGAGTGTGGATCGCTGGCTTCAGCGGGTTCATCTACGCCATGGGCGCACCTGCGTCGGCCCCGGTCAGCGTATCAGTCGAGCCGGTCAATCCGCCGATTGTAATTCCTCCCGGCGGCGGCTCGTTCCGCGCTACCGTCACTTTCACAAACAAGACTAACGCATCACAGACTTTTGATTTCTGGACTACTCTTTCCGGAGCGGCAAGCCGCGACCCCCTCTTTGGTCCGCGGACCCTCACGCTTGCCGCCGGTGGAGCCCTGACGCGCACGTTGACGCAACGGATCCCAGGGGCAGCGCCTGCGGGAAACTACACCTATACGGCAAACGTCGGCACCTTCTCCACCACGATATCTGATAGCGACAGCTTTCCATTCGAGAAATCGTCGGCCGATTCGAAGTCGAACGCCGGATCGCCCGATCCCATCTCGGATTGGTTGGTGAGCGGCTGGTAGCAAGTCGAAGCCTTACAGAGGGAACTTCGAAGTTGTCGAACACGAGGTATAATTACCTCGTTACGCGCCTAACGAGGAGCTAAGGAAGATAAGTTCCTTCTTATCCAGACGCAAAGGCCGGGTTCTTTCTCAAAAATGGCGCAGAAGCGCTGTCAGTAGCAGAGAGTAAGCCTTGCATGCAGGTGCACTACGTACCGCTTCCGTCGCCGACCCTCAACTATCTTGTTAACGTACGTAGATGGCCACAGCTTCCACCCGATGGTTAATCAGTGGTCCGCCCACGTTGCCACCACCGCCATAAAAGCTATGACCGCCGTAACCAAAACCCCCGACGCCAATATTCAAGCCGCCAGCAGGTACGTCATAGACGCGTTGCAGTAGGATTCCGTTTGCCCCAAGCGCAGCCGCTTGCTCCCGTAGGCGTGAGACGCCGAGATCCATGGACGGCCGATCAGGAAAGATCCAGCTGGTGCCGGCGGGGGAATCAAGGATCGCGATTCGTTCAAAATGCCGCGGCGGCATTTGGTAGACGCGCACAGCGTCGGGACTGATTGGCGGCCGGGGCTGACCAACGATTATAGCGCGCGTGGCACAACCGCAAAACAGGCAGACAACAGCAAACAGCACTGCGCAAATCCGGAAAAATTTCATACTAATTAAGTTCGTGCCAGACATCGAAATTGCGCTTCAACATGCAACTAAGCGTTGATGGAGAATCGATTCGCAGGTGTGGCACGCAGAGCGACAAGCAGACGCACCGTTATCGAACCGCGCAAAGGCGATAAACGCTACGTGCGAAGGAATCGCAAGGGCCAATTCAAGACCGAGGTCAACGTCGGGCGTTCGCTCGCTGCCGACAGACGACGGAAGGCTAAAACGAAAGCGCCAAAAGGCGCGCTTGATCGAGGAGACTGAAAAAAATCAGGCACTTCTACCTGCATGCCGGAAATGGCGTCTGACATCCGTCGCCCGGCCGAATGTTGTGCCAACGGCCGCGGCTCCAAAACCTTGTAACTGCTACCACCCATCGCATTTCTGCTGACGCCGCCGACCGATTCTGTGGGCATAACTCACTAGGTTATTTTTTTACATTCTACTAAGCGGTTCTCCGATTTACCGCAAGGCGCCGCAACAAGGACGAGCGAGAGGCGTTTCATCCACGAACACGAAGCTGGAGAAACTGACACAAAGGGAGGACGCATGACTTGGGATTGGTTACAGTTGATGTGGGATATCGCCGCAGTTTGGGCCATTTGCGCCAGCGGTCTCGGAATATTCGTCGCGATCTTGAAGACGCAAAATCGTGACTGAAGTCAAAGGATCGAGTCATGGAGCTGATGTACTGGATTTACAAGCGCGGAAATCAACGAGGGCCGTTCACCTTTACTAAGGTTGAGAGCATGTGGCATTCCGGCATGCTTAACGATGGCGATTTAGTCAGGCGTGCTGATCAACAGGATTGGTACGCCGTACGCAAAATGGCTCGCCATCTCAGATGGGGTCGCGCCCCTGCTGGCGTCAATGTTTTCGGAGGCAGTATCGTAATTTCCGTTGCGCTGGCGGTGGTGTGGCTATTCGTGATGGTATGGTGGATGTATAGCTAGAACTGTAACATTCATCGTCGATGTGTTAGCGACAGCTGCCCTGAAACGTTGGATGGAGGTCCTTGGCCCTTGGCTACGCCATTGTTCGTCAGAGTAAAGTCAAACAGGTGGATTTTGCGCAACGGTACTTACGCGCTTTCCCGCGTGTATGCCGAACTTTTGGCTAGATCGATCATTTTTAAGTAATGGCTGCAGGATACGACAACGCGGCCAGAAAGGGTTCAAGGGTGCGCTCGCCGTCATAACGCCGACCATTAATGAAGAAACATGGCGTGCCGTTGACTCCCGCACGCACTCCGCTCCTAAAGTCTTCCCGAATGCGCTCGGCATGGGCGCCCGAAATCACTTCCTGAATTAGACGCATTTCGTCCAGACCGAGCGCGGATGCGTATCCCGCCAGCGCTTCGTCATTGAGCGCATCCTGATTGGCAAAGAGTGTTTCATGCATCGCCCAAAAACTTCCCTGTTCTGCGGCCGCTTCGGCGGCTTCGGCTGCATGCTCAGCATGCGGATGAACATTCGTGAGCGGAAAATGCCGGAAGGCAAAACAGAGATCGTCCCCAAGCCGGCGCTGAATTTCTTGGACGATTGGCTGAACTTCGCCGCAAAAAGGACATTCGTAATCTCCGTACTCCAGCAATGCAATCGGCGCGTCAATCATGCCTTGGAAGTGATCCCGTTCAGGGTCCGGCAATTTGAGATACATTCGGTTGATCATTTGGCCTCCATCGTTGCCGGCACTGTTTGTTTGTTTTGCAAATCCTCCAACGCAGAAAGAATTCCATCGGCTCCGGGGTTAACGCCGATTGGTGAAACAAAACTCCAGTAAACCTTCCCTTCCGCATCGATCACAAACAGGGCTCGCTCGCTTACGCCATCCTTGTAGCGGTAGACTCCGTAACGACGGGCAACGTCTCCCTTCGGCTCGAAATCGGCGAGAAGCGGAAAATGTAGTTTGCCGTGGCGTGCAAATGCTGCGTGACACCAGGCGCCATCGACCGAGATTCCAATTAGTTCAGCGCGGAGGTCGTGAAATTCCTTTAACGCTTCGTTGTAGAGAGCCATCTGATCTCCACAAACCGGGCTCCAATCTGCCGGGTAAAACGCCAGCACGACCGGCTGACCACGAAATTCACTCAAGCTAAGCCATTGGTCGGGCGTACTTCGTAAAGTAAAATCCGGCGCCTCTGTCCCGGGAGGCAGCGCGGACCGTCGACTCCTGGAGTACAGCTCCTTGTAGGCCTGTTCTGGTGCCGACTTTGTAGTTATCGAAGGCATTGGCTCAATCGTCCTTGACATAAAGGACGGTGATTGGTTTGGGAATGGCGCAGCGCGGCACTTTCTGGTGTGCAAGGCGTTCTGCGCTGGTTCGAACAAATTGAATTTCACGCGATGTGGTTTGTGCGATTACCACAACATGCCCTCCTCATCTTTATCGAAATTGGCTCACGGGTAATTGCTTTTGAAAGAGCGTTGAGTGCGTCAAGAGTGTTGTGCATCTTATCAGTCCTGTGCGTCTACTCGTGGACTTGTCCTAAATTTCGGCCGTCCGGAGAGTGATAACGCCTTTCCAGTTTCGCATTCGGAACGCGACGATCATGAGCAGAATTCCGAAAACAACGGCCCAGGCTGCGATCAACCAGACCAAGGCTAGTGCGCCGGCTGCGGGTTGCAGCAACAGAATGATGCCAAACGCGACCGAGACGATGCCCGCCAGGACAAGCAACCATTCGTTCGTGATGATTTTGCGTAATCGCACCGCAGCGACGAGCTCCATCACGCCGGTCACTATTGCCCAGGCAGCGATCAGGATTAACAAACCGAGCGCCGTGATGCCAGGCATCACCAAAATGAACAATCCAGCCACAATGCCAAGCAATCCGCCGAGAATTAAACTGCCTACTTTCGGATAACCCTTGGGAGTTTTCGCTGCGAGAACGAGCGATAGAACGCCGTTCGCAAGAGCGAACGCTCCGAAGAGCCACACCAACGTGAGCAAAGTGGCGCCCGGCCATATGAATGCCACGATTCCGAACATCGCTGCAATCAAGCCACGCAGAGCCAGCAACCACCAATTTACTTTGAACGTGTCGACCACCGTGACGCAGCCACGTGCTTCCTCATCATCATCTCCATTCATTTTCGCTTCCTCCGATAATTGGACTTCGCGTTTCTTTTTTGAGACGAAATTGTGGAGGCATCGCGAACGCCGGAGGTTTTCATCCGCGATAGCAATCGTATGTCCGAGCGCAATCGTTCCAAAGCGGCGGTTAGGTCGAGGATGATCTTGATTCCGGCGAGATCGTCGCCGCAAACGGTCCGAAGAGCTTCGATCCGGCGTAAAGTGCGAACGGCATTTCCATTAAAGTAGTAGCCATGGTCGGCCGTGGTAGGCGCCGGCGATAGAAGACCATACTTGCAATAGACAAGAATGGTGCGGCGCGGCACATCCACGATTCGCGATGTGGCTTCAATCGTGTAGAGCGCGTCGGCTGGCGGCTCAAACAATTGGATCTCGCGGGAAGATAATTCCGCGAGTTCCGTCATTCGTGTCGGATTCCTGGTTATGTTGATCATTCAAGTAATCCTACCGCTCCGAGACTCATCTTGCCTCTGTCGTGCTGGCGTTGCTTGTTTTTTTTGCAGATTCTCCAACGCCGAAAGAATTCCGTCTGCACCGGGATTAACTCCAATTGGCGAGACAAAGCTCCAGTAAACCTTCCCGTTTGCGTCGATCACAAACAGCGCTCGCTCGCTCACGCCATCCTTGTGACGGTAGACGCCGTAGCGCCGCGCCACGTCGCCCTTCGGTTCAAAGTCGGCTAAAAGAGGGAAATGAAGCTTGCGGTGTTGCGCAAACGCGGCGTGGCACCATGCGCCATCAACCGAGATTCCAATCAACTCCGCGCCGAGGTCATGAAAATCTTTGAGAATTTCATTGTAGAGAACCATCTGATCGCCGCAGACTGGACTCCAATCAGCTGGGTAAAACGCGAGCACGACCGGCTGACCGCGGAATTCGCTCAACGTAATCCATTGATCAGGTGTGCTTCGCAAGGTGAAATCGGGCGCTTCCACTCCTGGAGGGAGCGCTGTGCGCCGGCTCTCGGAATACATTTCTTTGTAACCATGTTCCTGCCCAGACTTCCGGTTGGTCGCGGTGTTTGCTTCCGTGGTCGTTGGCATGAGATGAGACAAGAACTTTGTAGGAGCGGTGACGCCCGTTTCTATTTGATCGCAACTGGCTCAAGGCGCGCGCGCCCAATTCTAAATGTGACACGCGCTATCGAGCGAGCCGTCATTGCGTTTTCTCAGGCAACCTTGACTTCAATTTGTTTGGGTTTGGCCTGCTCACTCTTTGGCACATGCACCGTGAGAACGCCATCTTTGAACTCTGCGTTCACTTTGTTGAAATCAGCGTCGTCGGGCAGTGCAAAGCTGCGCATGAAGGTGCCATAGCCGCGTTCGACTCGGTGATACTTCTTTTTCTTCTCTTCCTTCTCAAACTTGCGTTCGCCAGAGATGCTCAACACGCCGTTTTCGACTGTAACTTTTACGTCTTCTTTTCTCATCTCGGGCAACTCAGCCTTGATGAGATATTCCTTGTCATCTTCAGTAATGTCCGCCAAGGGCGTCCATTCGGGTAGGGTGATCTCTTCTCGGCCGTTTCCGCGACGTTGCGGTCGGCCAAAAAGGGTTGAGAGACGGTTTTGGAATTCTTCCATTTCTCGGAGTGGCTCCCAGCGGGTAAGTGTTTGTTGCATTTACGATGCTCCTTTCGCCTGTTAGTTGTTGAACTTTGGTTAGTTTGATCGGCAGCATGAATGCTACCGACTATATATCGTGCGAGTCGCGCACTTCGCTGGGTATCTTAAGTTGCGTTTTCAGGTGTGCCCGGCTTCTGTTGATACCAAAACGAATTTTGTCGACGAAATAAAGAACCCGACGTGTGCGGGTGAATGTGAGTTGAAAGTTGTTGCGCGTGGGCCATGCAGACGCACCAATCCGGGAAACCTGCCTCACGCGTACTGCGTTGGCAGGATCACTTGGAAAGAAGTGCCCGAGCCGACTTCGCTTTCGAGCTCGATCCTCCCATTGAGCATTTGAACAAGACGGCGCACGATTGCGAGACCTAGTCCCGCACCGGGCTGGCCCGTACAAGTTTCGGGAAGGCGTTGAAAGTCCTCGAAAATCTTTTCCCGGCTGTGCAGAGGAATCCCTGGGCCCGTGTCATCGACTTCCAACATCCAGCACTCAGCGCCGTGGCGGGCGAAGCGCAGACTTACACTGCCAAACCGCGTATATTTCACGGCGTTCGTACCGAGATTCAGCACGATCTCGCGGAGCTTAAGACGATCGCTTACGACCTGCGCCAATCCCTCTTCCACCGTTCCATCGAAATTCAGTTTTTTGGCGGAAGCCATTTTCCGAAGAACAAAGGCAACATCGCGGTGCAGATCGGCAAGGCTCAACCATTCCAGCGCGAGTTTTTCCTCACCCAAAAGCAGGTTCTCGAAGTCGAGGAGGCGATCAATGAGAGCGTCGATGTCGTGCGCATTCGCCGCGAGCACAGCCAGGTCCTCGCCGCTTGTCTTCAAATCGGCTGCGTTCATCAGGCAAGTCGCGAGCAGGTCAATCGCGTTTACGTGATTCCGAACTTCGTGCGCAACGGAGCGAAGCATACGAAGCCGACGCGCGTCCCCGGCGCGCAGCAGTTCGGCGCAGCCTTGCTGAAGTTTGGCCTGGTGCGTGCTGCTTTCCTCGGGTGCGAGTTCAGGTGAAGGCGTCAGGACGGCTTTCCGTTCCTCGGCCTTTACACTCAGATCTTGTCTTTGCAGCGCGTTTTCCATGTAGTGAACAAAAATCGCATCCGCAATGATTGCCGACTATGTATCTAAGGTTCCCTTTCCCCGGCGTGGCATTGGATTTGTCGGTTAGTAAAACGAAAAGCGCCACTGCCGAACTTCATGATGGCAGTGACGCTTCGTCATGCGGGCGTGGGACCTAAACGTAGGAAATTGTGATCTCGTTCTTCACGGAGGTAACTCCCGGCGCTAGCCAGGCTGCGCGCTCCGCTTCTTCCTTCTCTGCGTAGGAACGAACAGTTCCTCGCAGCGTGATTTTGCTCCCATCCACGTCAACGGTGATCCCTTCAGCGTCCGTCTTAACGCTGCGTATCAACGCTTGCTCTATCTTCTCCTTCACGTCAGATGCCTTGACGCGTGGTTTGATCGCGATCAAGTTGGTCACTCCTTTTACACCCCACAGATTGCGGACGTCGTGTTCGGCATCCTTTTTCTGGAACTGCCACTCCACTTCGCCCTCAAGCGTCACCCAGCCCTTTGAGACCGTGACTTTGATTTTATCGGCTGGAACGAAGCTGTCCCATTCCAAAGCGCGAACAGCGGCGGCGGCGATTTCGTCGTCCGTGCGCTCCGATGAACCGGGCAATCGGACCTCAATATCGTTTGCGATGGCCTTCACACCGCTCACACGTTTTGCCGCTTCTTCGGCGGCCCATTTCTTGCTATAGGAATCGACCCAGCCAGTAAGCGCCACGACCCCGTCTTTGACCGCGACGCCGATTTCGTTCGGCTTGACGCGAGCATCCCATTTTAACTCATCGAGCACGTCCTGCTGGATCTCCTCATCGGTTCTGATTTCAGTTGCAGTTAACATTTCCTTCTCCTTCCCTTTCTTGGCCGACAGTGGTTTTCACTTGTCGCATTCAGTGTCGGTTCCC